>NZ_JBNCOG010000004.1:0-165671 GCF_051280745.1 Nocardioides ureilyticus
GCCGTGGCCGCGGCCCTTGCGGTGGCGCTCTGCTGGCCGCCCGCGCCGCGGCCGGTGCGTCCGGGTGGAGGGACCGGTGAGCGGGCCCGGCCCGGGATGCCGCTGGTCCTCACGGCGCCCGCAGCAGCCGGGTCGATGTTCCTGGGCCTCGGGCCGACCACGACCGCGCTGGTCGCCCTGGCGGTGCTCGTCGCGCTCGGCGTCCGGTGGGGGCTGCGTGAGCGGGTCTGCCAGCGCGAGGCGGTGGCCGTGGCGGAGCGGGTCCTCGAGGCCTGCGACCAGCTGGCGACCGAGCTGGGCGCCGGTCAGTCGCCCGGGGCGGCTCTCGAGCGAGCGGCGGCGGACTGGCCGGCGCTGGCCCCGGTCGCCGCTGCCTTCCGGATGGGCGCCGACGTGCCCGCCGCCCTCCGGGTGCTCGCCGACCGGCCCGGTGCCCACGACCTGCGGCTGGTCGCCGGGGCGTGGCAGGTGGCCCACCGCACCGGCCACGGCCTCGCCGACGCCGTGCACCGGGTGGCCCGTGAGCTGCGCGCCGTCCAGGCGACGCGTCGCATCGTGCGCGGCGAGCTGGCCTCGGCGCGAGCGACGGCCCGGCTGGTCGCGGTGCTTCCGGTGCTGGCCCTGCTCATGGGCTCCGGCTCCGGCGCCGACCCGTGGGCCTTCCTACTCGGCCATCCGGTCGGGGTGGCGTGCCTGGGTGCCGGCCTGGGTCTGGGCTGGCTCGGGCTGGCCTGGATCGAGGCGATCGCGCGGGACGTCGAGCGGACGGCGTGAACCGGTGCTGACCGGAGGCGGTGCGACGCCGGCGTCGGGCCTGCTGGTGGCGGGCCTGGCTGCGGGGCTCGCCGTCGCGCTGCTGGTCCCACCGCGGGTGCACCTCCCCCCGGACCCCGTGGCGCCCGCGGTCCCTGGCCCGGACAGCGGCTGGATGCGCCGCCACCGAGTGGTCCTGGCGCTGCTCGCCGGCCTCGGTGCGCACCAGGCGCTCGGCGGCCCCCTGGCGCCCGTCGCGGCGGCTGCGGCTGCCGTCGGGTCCTGGCTGGCCCTCACCAGGGCTGAGCCGCCGGCGCTCCGCCGCCGGCGGGAGGCGGTCCGCCGGGAGCTGCCGCACGTGGTCACGCTGCTCGGCGCCGCGCTGCACGGCGGGTCGCCGCCGGGCCAGGCGGTGGCGCTGGTCTGTCGCGCGCTCCCGGGGGCTGCCGCCGACCGCCTCGCGGTCGTCGCCGCGCGACTCGAGCTGGGCGTGGACCCGGTGAGCGTCTGGGGTGGTCTCGCGGACGACCCGGAGCTGGCGCCGCTCGGGCGGGCGTTCGCCCGCGCGCACCAGACCGGTGCGCCGCTCGCCGGCACCGTCGAGCGGCTGGCCGAGGAGCTCGCCCAGCGCGGCCGTGCCGACGTGGAGGACCGCGCCAGGACGGTCGGCGTGCGCGCGGCGCTGCCGCTGGGCCTCTGCCTGCTCCCCGCCTTCCTCTTGGTCGGCATCGTCCCGCTCGTCGCCGGGTTGCTGGGCGGCCTGCTCGCCGGTGGCTGACGTGGCCGGGCGACGTCCACAGCCGGCTCGTCCGGCGGGTGCCTCCACACCGGCCGCCGCGAGACCGGCGGGCCGGCTCCCGACGGACGAACCTCTCGGTACCGGCCACGCCGTGGCCCCGACCGAAGGAGCTCCACATGTCGCTCGTCCACCACGCCCGTCCCCGCCGCGAGGACGGCATCACCACCGCGGAGTACGCCGTGGGCACCGCAGCCGGCGCCGGGCTCGCCGGGCTGCTCTACAAGATGCTCAGCGGCGGCTTCGGCGACAAGCTGCTGAAGACGCTCTTCGACCACGTGCTCGGGCTCCTGGGCATCGGGTGATCCGCCGGGCCGGCCGGTGCCGGGACCAGCGCGGAGCGGCCACCGCCGAGCTCGCGCTGGTCCTGCCGTCGCTCGTGGCCGTGACGGCCGGCCTGGTCTGGCTGCTCGCGGTCGGGGCCGCCCAGGTGCAGGTCGTCGACGCGGCCCGCGAAGCCGCCCGTGCGGCAGCGCGCGGCGACGACGACGCGGCGGCCGTCGCCCGCGGCGAGCGGGTGGCCCCGCCCGGGAGCACCGTGACGCTGACCCGCTCCGGCGGCGAGGTCGTCGCCACCGCGAGCGGCGAGGTCGACGGACCCGGGGGCCTCTTCGACGCCCTGCCGTCGGTCCGGGTCAGCGCGAGCGCCACCGCGCTCGACGAGCGGGCCCCGGGCGGCGGCTGATGCGCGCTGACCGGAGGCGGCGGGGGGAGGACCGAGGCTCGGTGACGCTCTTCGCCGCCGGCTGCCTCGTCCTGCTGCTCCTGCTGGGCGCGGCCCTCGGGGTCACGGCGGCGATGTTCCGTGCCCACCGGGTGGCCCAGTCGGCGGCGGACCTCGCGGCGCTCGCCGGTGCCGCGACCGTGGGCTCCGGTGATCCCTGCGCGGCGGCCGACCGGGTCGCCGGCCGCAACGGCACCACGCTGCTGAGCTGCACCGTGGCCGCCCGCGACGTCCGGGTGGTCGTCGAGGCCCCCGGCCCCAGGTGGCTGGGCCAGGTGGCCGACCTCGCCGGCGAGGCGCGCGCCGGACCCGCCCCGTAGACGCCCCGTAGACGTCGGGCGGCCGGTCAGCCGCCGTCGAGGAGCACGTCGAGCAGGGCGGCGGCGCCGGCCTTGTCGAGGGGGTTGTTCTGGTTGCCGCACTTCGGCGACTGGATGCACGAGGGGCACCCGTCGGCACACGCGCACGAGGCGATGGTGTCCCGCGTCGCGGTGAGCCACTCCCGTGCCGCGGCGAAGCCTCGTTCGGCGAAGCCGGCGCCGCCCGGGTGCCCGTCGTGGACGAAGACCGTGAGCATGCCGGTGTCGGGGTGCAGCGCGGTCGAGACGCCGCCGATGTCCCAGCGGTCACACGTGGCGAAGAGCGGCAGCAGGCCGATGGAGCAGTGCTCGGCGGCGTGGGCGGCCCCGGGGAGGTCCTGGCGCAGGAGACCGGCCTCCTCGAGCACGTCGTCCGGCACGGTCCACCAGACCGCGGTGGTCCGCAGCGTGCGCACCGGCAGGTCGAGGGGCTCCTCCGACATCACCTCGCCGCCGGGCTGGCGGCGCTTGAGGAACGACACGACCTGGTGGGACACGTCGACCTCGCCGAACGCGAGCCGGCACTCGCCCCAGCGGCGGGCCTCCCGCTCCGCGACGATCGAGATCTCGGTGACCTCGCGCGCCGACGTGGAGTGGTCGACGTCGCGGCGGTCGATGACCGCGACGTGCTCCTCGAGGTCGAGCGACTCGACCAGGTAGGTCTCGCCGCGGTGCACGTAGACGGCGCCGGGGTGGGCCGCGCCGTGGGCGCTGGAGGCGTCGACGGTGCCGACGACCCGACCGGTCCCGGCCTCGACGAGCTGCACGGGGCGGCCGCCGGAGGAGCGGATGTCGGCGAGATCGGCGGCCCGCCGCCGGTCGGTCCAGAACCAGCCGCGCGGCCGCTTGCGGAGCAGCCCGGCGGCGGTCAGCTGGCCGACGACACCCTCGGCCGTCGGGCCGAAGAGCGGCAGGTCCTCGGGGGTCAGCGGGATCTCCTGCGCCGCGGCGCACAGGTGCGGCCCGAGCACGTAGGGGTTGCCGGGGTCGAAGACCGTCGCCTCGACCGGTCGCCCGAGGAGGGTCTCGGGGTGGTGCACGAGGTAGGTGTCGAGCGGGTCGTCTCGCGCCACCAGGACGCCGAGCGCGTCCTGCGCGCCGCGACCGGCGCGGCCCACCTGCTGCCACAGTGCGGCGCGGGTGCCGGGGAAGCCGGCCATCAGCACGGCGTCGAGGCCGCTGATGTCGATGCCCAGCTCGAGGGCGTTGGTCGCGGCCATCCCCGTCACCTCCCCACGACGCAGCGCCTCCTCGAGGGCGCGCCGCTCCTCCGGCAGGTAGCCACCGCGGTAGGACGCGACCCGGCCCGGCAGCGAGGGGTGCACCTCGGCGAGCAGCCCCGCCGCCGTCATGGCGACCTGCTCGGCTCCCCGGCGCGAGCGGACGAAGGCCAGCGTGCGGACGTCCTCGGCGACCAGGTCGGCGAGCAGGTCGGCGGTCTCCGAGGACGCTGCTCGCCGTACCGGTGCACCGTTCTCGCCGGCGTGCGAGGTGAAGGGGGGCTCCCACATCGCCAACGAGACCCGGCCGCGCGGGGAGCCGTCGCCGGTCACGGCGAGCACGTCGAGCCCGGTCAGCCGGCCGGCCGCCACCTCGGGGTCGGCCACCGTGGCCGAGGCGAGCACGAACGTCGGGTGCGCGCCGTACGCCGCGCAGATCCGCCGCAGCCGGCGCAGCACGTGGGCGACGTGGGCGCCGAAGACACCCCGGTAGTGGTGGCACTCGTCCACCACGACGTACTGCAGGGAGCCGAGGAACTGCGCCCACCGCTGGTGACCGGGCAGCAGCGACCGGTGCAGCATGTCGGGGTTGGTGAGGACGTACTCGGCGTGGTCCCGCGCCCAGTCCCGCTGGTCCCGGCCGCTGTCCCCGTCGTGGGTCGTGGCCCGCACGTCGACGCCGAGGCCCTGCAGCCCGGCGAGCTGGTCCTGCGCCAGCGCCTTCGTCGGGGCGAGGTAGAGGACGGTCGCGCCGCGCTGCCCCCGGCGGCCGCGGCCGGCCAGGACGGCGGAGAGGGCGGGCAGCTGGTAGGCCAGCGACTTGCCGGAGGCGGTCCCGGTCGCGAGCACCACGTGCGTGCCTGCGTGGGCAGCATCCGCCGCAGCCGCCTGGTGCTGCCACGGCGCGGCCACCCCCCGGGCCCGAAAGGCCGCGACGACGGACGGGTCCGCCCACGCCGGCCACGGGGCGGTGACCGCGGGCCGGGACGGGAGCGTCTCGACGTGGACCAACCGCTCCTCGCGCCCGGGCACGGAGGCGAGCCGGTCGACCAGCGCCGACAGCTCCCGCCCGTCCTGAGCGGGCTGTGCGGTCGAGGTCATCCCCTGATTCTCCCAGGCGCCGGGGACAGTCACCCGGGACAGCCGATCCACCGGAGGTCGGCGTGCGTGTGCGGCGGTCACCCCCGACGTGGTTTCATAGGCGAGCCGAGTGGCGGGACCAGTTCAGGCGGCCCCGTACGCTCACCCCGACCGGACAGTGCCTCCAGGGAGAACACGTGGACCTCACTCTTGCGACGCGCGACGTCGATGGCACGACCATCGTCGCGGTCGGCGGCGAGATCGACGTCTACACGGCCCCCAAGCTGCGCGACAAGATCACCGAGCTGGTCGCCGCCGGGACCTACAACCTGGTCATCGACATGGAGGCCGTGGAGTTCCTCGACTCCACCGGCCTGGGTGTCCTCGTCGGCGGCCTGAAGAAGGTCCGCGCCCACGACGGTTCCCTGCAGCTGGTGTGCACGCAGGACCGTCTCCTCAAGATCTTCCGCATCACCGGCCTCGCCAAGGTCTTCGTCATCCACGACTCCGCCGAGGCGGCCCTGGCCGACAGCTGACGGCCGACAGCCGGCCCTCAGCTGTCGGCCGGATCGAGCCAGTCACGACCGCGTGCCCCCCGGGGGCCCGCGGTCGTCGTGCTTCCCCGGGGCGATGACCGCGAGCGGAGCGACACGTGTGGTCCACGTCACACCGTCGTGCATTCCCCCGGTACGGCGTGCGTAGACTCCGGCTCACTTCGTGACCGGGATCACCTCGACGCAGGTCCGGGTGCCGGTCCGCTAGACCGCCGCTCACCCCAGGAGGAAGCGCATGATCGGTATCCATCCCGCCGTGTCGGTGGAAGGGGGTGACCTCGTCCTCGTCATCGTCGTCGCGCTGATCGCGCTCGGCGCCCTCGCGATGGCCGTGATGTTCCGGCACGAGGTCCTCGCCGCCGCCGAGGGCACCGAGAACATGAAGACCATCGCCCAGGCCGTCCAGGAGGGCGCCAACGCCTACCTGCAGCGGCAGTTCCGCACCCTGGCGGTCTTCGCTGTCATCGCCTTCTTCCTGCTGCTCGCGCTCCCCGCGGACGA
The DNA here is from genome assembly GCF_051280745.1 of Nocardioides ureilyticus. Lineage (NCBI taxonomy): Bacteria > Bacillati > Actinomycetota > Actinomycetes > Propionibacteriales > Nocardioidaceae > Nocardioides > Nocardioides ureilyticus. The sequence goes on from NZ_JBNCOG010000004.1 coordinate 5,988, forward strand.
CGCGACGGTGCGGATCTTCCGGTCGGTGTTCTTCCTCGTGGGCGCCGGCTTCTCCGCTGCCGTGGGCTACCTCGGCATGTCCCTCGCCGTCCGGGCCAACCTTCGCGTCGCCGCTGCGGCCACCACCCAGGGCCGGGACCCGGCCATGCACATCGGCTTCCGCACCGGCGCCACCGTCGGGATGCTGACGGTCGGCCTCGGGCTCCTCGGCGCCAGCGTCGTGGTCCTGTTCTTCCAGGACGACGCGCCGGAGGTGCTGGAGGGCTTCGGCTTCGGCGCCGCGCTGCTGGCGATGTTCATGCGCGTCGGCGGCGGCATCTTCACCAAGGCGGCCGACGTCGGCGCCGACCTGGTGGGCAAGGTCGAGAACAACATCCCCGAGGACGACCCGCGCAACGCCGCCACGATCGCCGACAACGTCGGGGACAACGTCGGCGACTGCGCCGGCATGGCCGCCGACCTCTTCGAGTCCTACGCCGTCACGCTCGTCGCGGCCCTGATCCTCGGGTCGCAGGCGTTCGGCGACGCCGGCCTGGTCTTCCCGCTGCTCGTGCCGGCCATCGGCGCGCTGACCGCGGTCGCCGGTGTCTACCTCACCAAGCCGCGGGCCGGCGAGAGCGGCCTCACGACCATCAACCGGGCCTTCTACATCTCCGCCGCCGTCGGTGCGCTCGCCTCGGTGGTCCTGGCCTTCCTCTACCTGCCGACCGACTTCGCCGACCTCGACGGCGTCCCGGCCGGCGGCAGCCCGCTGGACCAGGCGTTCGGCTACGAGGCCGCCAACGGCAACCCGGCCCTGATCGCCGCGCTCGCCGTGGTGATCGGCGTGGTGCTCGCCGCCGCCATCCTCGCCCTCACCGGCTACTTCACCGGCACCGACTTCAAGCCGGTCAAGGACGTCGGCCGGACCTCGCTCACCGGTCCCGCCACCGTCATCCTCTCCGGGCTGTCGGTCGGCTTCGAGTCGGCGGTCTACACGACCCTCGTCATCGGGGCGGCCGTCTTCGGCGCGTTCCTGCTCGGCGGCGGGTCGCTCTCCATCGCGCTGTTCGCGGTGGCGCTCGCCGGCTGCGGCCTGCTCACGACGGTCGGCGTCATCGTCGCGATGGACACCTTCGGCCCGGTCTCCGACAACGCCCAGGGCATCGCCGAGATGTCGGGCGACGTCAGCCCGGAGGGCGCGCAGATCCTCACCGAGCTCGACGCGGTCGGCAACACGACGAAGGCGATCACGAAGGGGATCGCCATCGCCACGGCGGTGCTCGCGGCGAGCGCGCTCTTCGGCTCCTACATCGGCACGGCGATCGACCAGATCCGGGAGACCGGGCTGGCCGAGGGCGACACGCTGAACTTCTTCGTCTTCAGCCCCGACGTCCTGGTCGGGCTGCTGATCGGCGTCGCGGTCGTGTTCCTCTTCTCCGGCCTGGCCATCAACGCCGTCGGCCGGGCCGCCGGCGCGGTCGTGTACGAGGTCCGCCGGCAGTTCCGCGAGATCCCCGGGATCATGGAGGGCACGGGCCGCCCGGAGTACGGCAAGGTCGTCGACATCGTGACCCGCGACTCGCTGCGCGAGCTGGCCACGCCCGGCATCCTCGCGATCCTCTCGCCGATCGCGGTCGGCTTCGGCCTGGGCGTCGGCGCCCTCGCCGGGTTCCTCGCCGGAGCGATCGGCGCGGGCACGCTCATGGCGGTCTTCCTCGCCAACGCCGGTGGCGCCTGGGACAACGCCAAGAAGCTCGTCGAGGACGGCCACCACGGCGGCAAGGGATCACTGGCGCACGAGGCGACGATCATCGGGGACACGGTCGGCGACCCGTTCAAGGACACCGCCGGGCCGGCGATCAACCCGCTGATCAAGGTGATGAACCTGGTCGCCCTGCTCATCGTCGGCGCGGTGGTCAGCCTCAACCTCGGTGAGGACGCGAACCGCCCGGTCTCCATCCTCATCGCCCTGGTGGCCGCCGCGGGCATCGCTGCCGCGGTGGTGATCTCCAAGCGCCGCTCGGTGGTCATCGGCGACGACGACGGCGCAGCACCTCCGCCGCCCGCGCCCGGCGGCGGGCCGGCGGTGGACACGTCACCGACCCAGCCGTACCAGACGCCCACCGCCTGAACGGCGTAGGCGCCGCCACGCAGCAAGAGCCCCCGGTGCCGATCGGCACCGGGGGCTCTTGCTCCTGCTCTGCGTCGGGTCAGGGCCGTGGCGGGTCGGACCTAGCGCTTGGCGCGCTTGACCTTGACCTTGACCGTCTTCACCGAGCCCTCGACGTACTGGTTCTCCAGGTAGACGACGCGCAGCTTGTGCTGGCCGGCCTTGCGCATCTTGATCCGGACCTTCTTGGCCTTGTCGCCCTGCTCGAAGGTGACCGTCCGGAGGCGCTTGCTGCCGTCGAAGACCCGGACCCGGCCGGGGACGAAGTGGCCGTCGGCCTTGGTCCACACCCGCAGGACCGCCTTCTGGCCCTGGCGGAGGGTCGTGCGCTGGGCCTTCGCCTTCACCTTGGCCGCGAGCTTGGCGACCGTGACCGGTGCGGAGGTGGCCATGGCCGAGTCCGCGTCGCGGGTGGCCGTGACCACCACCGCGAGCTGCGAGGCGAGGTCGCCGAAGCCGACCCGGTACGTCGAGCCGGTGCCGACCGTCTCGCTGCCGTTGCGCACCCACCGGTAGCTCAGCGTGGGGGCCGGCCCCTCGCTCCAGGTGGCGGGTCGGACGCTCAGGGTGTCGCCGTACTCGACGCCGCTGGACGGGCTGATCGCCGGCGCGGTGACGGCGGTGAGCTCGTCGGCGACCGGGGTGATCGCGGCGCTCGTCGAGGTGCCCTCGGCCGTGCCCTTCGTTGCGGTGGCGACCACCGTGACGGCCTTGCCGACGTCACCGGGCTTGATGGTGTACGTCGGACCGGTGCCGGCGGGCGTGCCGGCGACCATCCAGGCGTAGGTCGTGGGCTCCACGTCGGCCGGGTCCCAGACCGGTGCCTTGGCGGAGAGCACGTCGCCGGGGGCGAGGCCCTTCGAGGCGTCGATCGCGACCGGGGTGGTGGCCTTGATCTCCTGCGCCGGGATCGGCATCTTGCTGGTCAGCAGGCTGACGACGGGCAGCCCGGCGAGGCTGCCGGTGATGCGCGCGAAGACCTGGCTGCCGGCGTCGTCGGCGGTCGGGACGTAGTCCCAGCCCGTGGCGCCCGGGATCGGCAGCGTGGTGCCGGCCTTCTCGCGGAACCACTGCACCGCCTGCTGCACGGCGGTCTGCGCCTGGCCGTCGAGGAGCCAGGTGGGACGCAGGATGCCCAGCCGGTCAGTGAGCTGCTGGAGCGCGGAGTGGAATACCGCCTTCAGCTGGCCTGCGGCGTCGCCGTCGGCGGGGACCGTGACCGGGCTGGTCTCGAGGCTGAGCGGGAGGAACCCGAGGAGGGAGGCGACCACCTTCGCGGTGACCTCGCAGCCCGCCTGCAGCTCGGTCGGGACGTACTCCTGCAGGCCCGCGGTGCCCGGGATGGGCACCCCGTTGCACAGCCAGGTGTCCACGCTCACCAGCGGCTTGAGCAGCGGGCCGAGGAGCGGGTCGAGCAGGCCCCACACCGGGTCCACGAGGGTGAGCAGCTGGCCGACCCCGGCGGTGCCGCTCAGGCTCGGGGGCAGCGTGGGCAGGGGCAGCAGGCCGAGCAGGTCCTGCTGCGCCGCGGTGCCGGTGCTCGTGGTCGCCGCGGCCGTACGTGCGGCGGGTGCCGTCGGCTCGGCGGCGACGGCCGAGGTGACTAGTCCGCTGGTGACGAGCGCGGTGGCCGCGACCGTGCCGGCGGCGCGCTGGAATGCGTGCATGTGGGTCCTCCCCCTCGGGCGACCGGGCTCCCGACCGGGCGCTCCTCGACGTGTGCGGGGCCGTATCGACCCGCTGAACGCCGAACTTAAGGCCAATTTCGTGGGCTAGGACACCTCTTGGCGACGGATGGGCCGTTCGTACTAGTCCGAACGGGCCAGGGGGTGGTCCTTCGGCGGGGCGACGCTCCGCGGTGCGCCCTACAGTCGAGCCGTGAGCACTCCCACCGACCTGCCGGCCAGGCTGCGCGCCGCCCTGACCGTCGCGGGCTTCACCTACGACGCCGTGGCCGAGCTCCTCGGCTCCCGCGCGCACGACGCGCTCGCGCGCAACGAGACGACACCCGGTCTGCGGCGTACCGGTGGCGGCACCGCGCTGGAGACGCTGGTCCGGCTCTTCCTCCTCCAGACCACCGTCCCGGCCGAGGCGGCCGAGCGGGCGTTGCCCGGCCTCGTGGACCGGATGGCGGCCGAGGGGCTGATCGAGCAGAGCGTCGGTGAGGTGGCGGCCCGGCTCGACGTCCGCCCCTACCAGGCCGACGGTCGCGACCTCTGGGTCGTCAGCGACCTGACCCCAGGACTCGACGGCGGGCCGCAGCGGGTCGGCGCGGACCACGTGCTGGGCATCAGCCCCGCGTCCACGTCGCTGGCCCAGCTGACGATCCGCGAGCCCGTCGGTCGCGCCCTCGACCTCGGCACCGGCTGCGGCGTCCAGGCGCTGCACCTGGCGACCCACGCCGGCGAGGTCGTGGCCACCGACGTCAACCGGCGGGCGCTGTGGATGACCCGGTTCAACGCCGCCCTCAACGAGGTGTCGGCGACCGTGGACGTGCGCGACGGCTCCTACTTCGACCCGGTCGCGGGCGAGCGGTTCGACCTGATCGCCACCAACCCGCCGTTCGTCATCTCCCCCGGCACGGGCGAGCGGCTGGTCTACCGCGACTCCGGCCTGCCGGGGGACCGGGTGGTCGAGGACATCGTCCGGACCGCGCCGTCGCACCTGGCCGACGGCGGCTGGTGCCAGGTTCTCGCCAACTGGGTGGTCACCGAGGGCCGGCCGTGGGAGGAGCGGTTGGCCCCCTGGGTCGCCGACGACTGCGACGCGCTCGTCGTCCAGCGCGAGCTGCTCGACCCCGCGGCCTACGTCGAGCTCTGGCTCAAGGACGCCGGCCAGCACGGCGCCGCCGACTACCTGGTCCGCTACGACACCTGGTTGTCGTGGTTCGAGGAGCAGGGCGTGGAGGCCATCGGCTTCGGGTGGATCAACCTGCACCGGGTCGGCGAGGGCGCCGCTCGACGTGCCTTTCTCGACTGGCCGTACGACGTCGAGCAGCCGATCGCGCCCGCTGTCGCCGACTGGGGGCGCGTCGGACAGGTGCCGACGGACGCCGACGCCCGCCTGGTCGTCCGCGAGGACGTGCGGCAGGAGACGGTCGGCCCGGTCGGCGCGGAGGACCCCGAGACGATCGTCCTGCGCCAGCAGCGCGGGTTCCGCCGGGCGCGGCAGGCCGACACCGTCGAGGCCGCGCTCGTCGGCGCCTGCGACGGGGAGCTGAGCGTCGGCCGGATCCTCGACGCGGTCGCCCAGCTGCTCGACCGGGACGCCGCCGAGGTCCGGGCCGGCTACCTGCCGGTCGTGGCGGAGCTGGTCGAGGAGGGGTTCCTCACCGAAGCTCGCCGGTGAGGGACATCGCCGGCTGGCCCACCTCGCTGCCCAGCACGGCGTCGACCCGGAGCGCGAGACGCGGCTCGGTGCCGCAGCTGGCCTCGAGCACCTCGACGGTGCCCGAGGCGTCGCCCACGGCGCTGGAGAGCTCGTTGGCGTCGCGATCGCCGGCGAGAGCGAAGAAGAGGACGATCGGGTAGGTGTCGGAGCCGCCCGGGCCGTCGACGGGCAGGCGCAGGACACGCCCCGCCGGGAGCTTCGCCACCTGCCCCTGGATGAGCAGGAACGGCTGGGCCAGCCCCTCCTCCGGCCCCTCGCCGACGGTCCGGAACGGCGTCTCCGCGGTGATCAGGCCGCCCTCACAAGTGACGTCGACGTCCGCGAACGTGTACGGCGTGCCGTCCGGCAGCGTGGTGGTCAGCGTGCTCACCGGTCCCGGATCGACGGCGGGGTCGACCGCCCGGACCGGCTCGTCGCCGCTGCCGAGGGCGAAAGCGCCGACGACCGCGGCGAGCGTGAGGGCGGCACCACCGGCGGTGGCACGGCGCCGACGGCGGCGTACGGCGACGCGGCGCTCGACCCGGGCCGGGCCGTCGGCCGGCGGCGCCAGCGCGCCGGTGAGCCGCTCGTAGGCGGCCCGGATGTCGGGGTCCTGCTCGGTGTCCTTCATCGGGGTGCGTCCTCTCGTGTGGTCGTGCCCGGGACGGTCGGGAGGTGGTGGCGGGCGTGCTCGCGGAGGCGCTCGGTCCCGCGCGAGAGCTGGCTCTTCACGGTCCCCTCGGAGCACCCCATCCGTGCGGCGATCCCGCGCACGTCGAGGTCCTCGACGTACCGCAGGGCCAGCGCGGTGCGCTGCCGGGGGCTGAGCGTCGCGAGCGCGTCGACCAGCCAGGCGTCGACCTCGCCGACCTGCACGGGGGCGGTGGCTGGGTCCGTCGTGCCGGTGAGCGGCAACTCGCGGCGCAGCCGGCGGATCCGGTCGATGTTCAGCCGCACCATGACCGTGCGCGTCCACGCCTCCGGGACGTCGGGACGTCGGCCCGTCCACCGCTCGCCGAGGCGGGCCAGCGTCTCCTGGGTCAGGTCCCAGGCGTCGTGCGGGTCACCGGTGAGGGCGTGCGCCAGCCGCAGCAGGTTCCCTTGCTGGGCCGCGACGAACTCGCCGAAGTCGGGGTTGCGGCCCGGTCCGCCTCCTGCCACGTCAGCTCTCCGTCCGTTCGGATCTCCTACTGTCCCCCTGTTGACGTCGGCGGGTCACGGAACGTTGAGGGCGTGCCCCGTTTCCCCGACGCGGTGCCGGGCCGACGGGGCGCGTCGTGGGACACACGACCCGTCCGGCCCGGGGGCCACCGAAGCGGCGCGGTGGACAGCACGCGCTACCGTGATCGGCCGTGAGCCCCCGGAGCGTGGGTTCCGCCGAGCAACGTGAGGAAATGACAGGTTCGTGGCACACAAGTTGGTGATCGTCGAGTCCCCGGCGAAGGCCCAGAAGATCGGGGGCTACCTCGGGCAGGGGTACGTCGTCGAGTCCTCGGTCGGCCACATCCGTGACCTGCCCCAGTCCGCCGCCGACACCCCGGCGAAGATCAAGGACAAGCCGTGGGGCCGGCTCGCCGTCGACGTCGACCACGGCTTCGAGCCGTACTACGTGGTCCCCAAGCGCTCCAAGGACCAGGTCAAGAAGCTGAAGAGCCTGCTCAAGGACGCCGACGAGCTCTTCCTCGCCACCGATGAGGACCGCGAGGGCGAGGCGATCGCCTGGCACCTGCTGGACGAGCTGAAGCCGAAGGGCATCCCGGTGCGCCGGATGGTCTTCCACGAGATCACCGAGCCGGCGATCCTCGCCGCCGCGGAGAACCCCCGCGACCTCGACATGGACCTCGTCGAGGCGCAGGAGGCGCGCCGCATCCTCGACCGCCTCTACGGCTACGAGGTCAGCCCGGTGCTGTGGAAGAAGGTCATGTCCGGCCTCTCCGCGGGCCGCGTGCAGTCGGTCGCCACCCGGCTCGTCGTCGACCGCGAGCGCGAGCGGATGAAGTTCCGCGTCGCCTCCTACTGGGACCTGGAGGGGACCTTCGACGCCGGCTCGAAGCACGAGCAGCGGATGTTCCCGGCCAAGCTGCACTCCGTCGACGACGTCCGGGTCGCCCGCGGCTCCGACTTCGGCCAGGACGGGGTCCTCAAGGACGGCGCCAAGGTCGTCCACCTGGACCGGACCCGTGCCGAGGCGCTGGCCGGCGCGCTCCAGGAGAGCACCTTCGAGGTCCGCTCGGTCGAGTCCAAGCCGTACCGCCGCTCGCCGTACGCGCCGTTCCGGACCACGACGCTGCAGCAGGAGGCCAGCCGCAAGCTCGGCATGAGCGCCAGCGTGACGATGTCGGTCGCCCAGCGCCTGTACGAGAACGGCTTCATCACCTACATGCGCACCGACTCCTCGACGCTGTCGGGGGCCGCGATCGACGCGGCGCGCTCCCAGGTGCGCGAGCTGTACGGCGCGGAGTACCTGCCCGACGCGCCCCGCACCTACGCCGGCAAGGTGAAGAACGCCCAGGAGGCGCACGAGGCCATCCGCCCCGCGGGCGACACCTTCCGCACGCCCGGCCAGACCGGCCTGAGCGGTGAGCAGTTCCGTCTCTACGAGCTGATCTGGATGCGCACCGTCGCCTCGCAGATGAAGGACGCCACCGGCCAGTCGGTCTCGGTGCGGATCGGCGGCACCGCGGCGACCGGCGAGGACGTCGTCTTCTCCGCCAGCGGCCGCACCATCACCTTCCACGGCTTCCTCAAGGCCTACGTCGAGGGCACCGACGACGGCGGCCAGAAGGACGACGCGGAGACCCGGCTCCCGGTGCTCGAGCGGGGCGACGCGCTCTCGGCCGCCTCGCTCAGCGCCGCCGGCCACGAGACCAAGCCGCCGTCGCGCTACACCGAGGCGACGCTGGTCAAGGAGCTCGAGGAGCGCGAGATCGGGCGCCCGTCGACGTACGCCTCGATCATCAAGACGATCGTCGACCGCGGCTACGTCTACAAGAAGGGCAACGCCCTGGTGCCGGCGTGGCTGGCGTTCTCGGTGATCCGCCTGATGGAGGAGCACTTCCCGCGGCAGATCTCCTACGAGTTCACCGCGCAGATGGAGGACGTGCTCGACGAGATCGCGGCCGGTCGCCGCGACCGCGCGACGGAGCTGGCGGAGTTCTACTTCGGGTCCGGTGACGTCGAGGGCCTCAAGACGCTCGTCGACGGGCTCGGCGACATCGACGCCCGCGAGCTCGCGACCTTCCCGGTCGGCGGCCCCGACTCCGGCATCCACCTGCGGGTGGGCCGCTACGGGCCGTACCTCGAGGGACCGGACGACGAGGGCAACCCGACCGGCAAGCGGGCGAACGTGCCCGACGACCTCCCGCCCGACGAGCTCACGCTGGAGAAGGCCACCGAGCTCTTCGCCAACCCCGCCGGCGAGGAGATCCAGCTCGGCCGCCACCCCGAGACCGGGCTGGAGGTCGTGGCGAAGAACGGCCGGTACGGGCCGTACGTCACCGAGGTGCTCCCGGAGGACGCGCCGAAGAACGCGAAGCCGCGCACCGGCTCGCTGTTCAAGTCGATGTCGCTCGACACCGTCTCGCTCGAGGACGCCGTCAAGCTGCTCTCGCTCCCGCGCGTGGTCGGCGTCGCCGAGGACGGCGAGGAGATCACCGCCCAGAACGGTCGCTACGGGCCGTACCTGAAGAAGGGCACCGACTCCCGGTCGCTGACCTCCGAGGAGCAGCTGCTCACCATCACCCTCGACGAGGCGCTGAAGATCTACGCCCAACCCAAGCAGCGGGGCCGCGCCGCGGCCGCGCCGCCGCTCAAGGAGCTCGGCAACGACCCGGTCTCCGGCCAGCCGGTCGTGGTGAAGTCCGGGCGGTTCGGCGAGTACGTCACCGACGGCGAGTACAACGCGACGCTGCGCAAGGACGACACGGTCGAGTCGATCACCCTCGAGCGCGCGGCCGAGCTGCTCGCCGAGCGCCGCGAGCGGGGGCCGGCCAAGAAGACGGCCAAGAAGACCACGAAGAAGGCCGCTGCGAAGAAGACCACCACGAAGAAGGCTGCCGCCAAGAAGACCGCCACGAAGAAGACGGCGGCGAAGAAGGCGGCGGCGAAGAAGGCCTGACCTCGGCTGGTCGAGGAGGTCGCGCAGCGACCGTCTCGAGACCCCCCCGCCGCGCTCAGGAGTGGTCGTCGGACTCCACGCGGCGCCCGTGCGGCCGACCGGGGTCGTCGTACACCGGATCCGGCTCGCCGGCGCGGTAGGCCTCCAGCTGCGCGCAGACGGCGGTCCCGTAGAAGAGCCCGGTCGCGCTGAGCCAGGACCACAGCAGCAGCGCCATGATGCCGGCGAGCGGGCCGTAGGTGGCGTCGAAGGAGCCGCTGAGCCGCACGTACGTCGCCAGGCCGGCCGCCGCGAGCATGCTCACGGCCACGGCGGTGGCCGAGCCGAGGGCGAGCCAGGACAGTGCGGGCTGGCGGCGCCGCGGGGCGTGGTCGAGCACGACCGCGATCGTCACGACCAGCAGGAGCGTGCCCAGCGGCCACCGGACCACCTGCCAGGTCGTCTCGGTCGACGAGGACCAGCCGTAGACCTCGACCATGGCGTCGGCGAACGCCCCGCCGGCCACCAGGAGCAGGAAGCCGAGCCCGACGGGCACGGCCAGGAGCCCGGTGAGCACGGCGGCGCGGCCGTACTTGCGCAGCGCCGGGCGGTCGCGGCGGATGCCGTAGATCCGGTTGGCGCCCCGCTCGACCTGGCCCATCGCCGTCGCCATCGAGACGAGGGACACGAGCAGGCCCACGACGAGCGCCAGCTCGCCCGCCCGCTCGGCGGAGTCCCCGGTCACGGCTCCCACCAGTGCGTCGCCGTCACCGTGCCCGGGCGCCACCTGCTGCACGGTCAGCGCGACGACCCGGGCCAGGCGCCGCTGGTCCAGGTCGGCCGTGAGCCCGGTGAGCGCCAGCAGGAACGGCACGACCGCGAGGCAGGCCTGCAGGGCCAGCGCCCGGCTGTTGGTGAAGCCGTCGCCGTACCGGAAGCGGACGAAGGAGTCGACGGCGATCCGCCACAGCCCGTGCTGACGCGCCAGGCGCCAGGCGTCCTCCGCGTCCAGCTCGTCGCCGTCGAGCTCGGTGGTGACCGGGACCGTGCGCGCGGTGGTCACGTGCCCGACGGCACGTCGCCGAGCAGCCCGCGGAGCTCGTCGGGACCCAGTCGCCGCGGGCCGACGTAGTAGAGCACCGAGCCGGCCGGCACCGGGCTGTCCCACGGCGGGCTCACGGTCACGTCGTCGAGGTGGCCCGGCGGGCGCAGGGCGAGCAGGGTCGCGCCGTGGGCCTCGCCGAGCGCGCGCTGCCACGCGCCGTACGTCGCCGTCGCGCCGTCCGGGGCGGTGCTGGACCAGGTCCCGACCCCTCCGGGGGTCATCAGCTCGTCGTAGACGCCGGCGATGCCGGGGTCCTGGAGCTCCTCGACCACCATCTGGGTCGCGTGCCACTGCACGCAGTGCACGGTCCGGTCGATCCGGGCGATGGTCCGCCGCCGCGTGAGGTCACGCAGCGTCACGACGGTGTGCACGCCGCTGGAGACCTCCTCGGCCGCGACGGTGAGCGTGACCGCCTCGTTGTCGTCGCGGGCGTCGATGAGCACCGCCCCGGCCCGCTCGGGGGCGGCGCGACGCAGCACGGGCAGGTCCGCCAGGTCGCCGCGGACGAAGTGGATGCGTGGCTCGTCGGCGAACGGGTCCGCCTCGGCCTGGTCCTCCCACGCGCAGACCACCACGTCGAGGTCGCGGCCGGCGATCGCAGCGTCGGCACGCAGGTCCTGGACCAGCCGCTCGGTGCGGCCGGGGGTGTAGCCCACGAGCACCACGTGCCCGGAGAGGTCGTGGTCGGTGAGGCCTCGCATGCGGCGTCCCTTCGCTCGGGAGATCCGGTCGGCGACGTGGGTGAAGACGGTCGTGAGGGTGACGACGCCGCCCACCACGACGTACCCCGCCACGGCCCGGCCGGCGGTGCTCTCGGGGTACACGTCGCCGTACCCCACGGTGGAGGCGGTGATGAGGAACCACCACCAGTACTGGTGCGGGTCGGCGATGTCGGTGTCGGTCTCGACCAGCGCCATCAGCGCCCAGCTGCTCAGGAAGACGCCGAGCAGCACCAGGACCGGCGTCCTCCAGGACGCGCGGCGCAGGTATCGGCGGAGGAGCATCGAGAGTGACGGCATCGGCAGCCAGCCAAGTGGATGTCCGGCGGGGAGCCAAGTCGCCGGCGTCCTGCTGGTCGTCCTGCTGGTCGTCCTGCTGGGCGGCCGCGGACGGCGCGTTGGCCGCTGTCGGCAGGTGGACGTAGGTTCGCCCCGTGCACTCCGCGACCGGTCTCCTCGTCTGCTTCGAGGGCGGCGAGGGGTCGGGCAAGTCCACCCAGTCCCGGCTCCTGCGCTCCTGGCTCGAGGAGCAGGGCCACACCGTCGTGCTCACCTTCGAGCCGGGTGACACGCCGGTCGGGCGCCGGCTCCGGGAGATCCTGCTCGGGCCGGAGACGGGGGAGCTGTCACCGCGGGCCGAGGCGCTCATCTACGCCGCGGACCGCGCCGAGCACGTCGACCGGTTGGTGCGCCCGGCGCTGGAGCGCGGCGAGGTCGTCGTCATGGACCGGTACGTCGACTCCTCGCTGGCCTACCAGGGCGCCGGCCGGGAGCTCGACGTCGCCGACGTGGAGCGGGTCTCGCGGTGGGCGACCGGCGACCTTCGCCCGCACCTGACCGTGGTGCTCGACCTGGAGCCCGAGCAGGGGCTGGGCCGGTTCGAGGGCCGGGACCGGATGGAGGGCGAGTCGCTGGCGTTCCACCGCCGGGTGCGCGAGGCGTTCCTGCGGATGGCCGAGGCCGACCCGGACCACTACCTGGTCCTCGACGCACGCACGTCGGTGGACGAGACCGCGGCCGCGGTGCGAGCCCGGGTGGCCCCGCTCCTGGGGCAGGTGGCGTCGTGAGCGCCACGGCCCCGGCCTCGGTCTGGGACTCGCTCGTGGGCCAGTCGCGGCCGGTCGAGGCGCTGCGCGGCGCCGCCACCGGCCACGGGATGAGCCACGCCTGGCTCTTCACCGGCCCCCCGGGCTCCGGCCGCTCGAACGCCGCCGTCGCCTTCGCCGCCGCGCTGCAGTGCGACCAGGCCGGCTGCGGGAGCTGCCACTCGTGCCGCACCGTGCTCGCCGGGTCGCACGCCGACGTGAGCGTCATCCGCACCGAGAAGCTGTCGATCGGCGTCGACGAGGTCCGGGACCTGGTCCGTCGCGCCGCGCTCGCCCCGGTGGGCCAGCGGTGGCAGGTGCTCGTCGTCGAGGACGCCGACCGGCTCACCGACCAGGCCTGCAACGCCCTGCTCAAGGCGATCGAGGAGCCGACCGAGCGGACGGTGTGGATGCTCTGCGCGCCCACCGTCGAGGACGTCCTCCCCACGATCCGCTCGCGGTGCCGGCTGGTGACGTTGTCGACGCCGGCCGCCGCCGACGTGGCCGACTTCCTGGCGCGCCGCGACCAGGTCAGCCCGGCGCTGGCGTCGTACGCCGCCCGCGCCAGCCAGGGGCACATCGGCCGCGCCCGGGCGCTGGCCCGCGACGAGGGTGCCCGGGAGCGCCGGCGCGAGGTCGTGGGGATCCCGGCCACGCTGACCACGCTGGGCCGCTGCATGAGCGCCGCGACCCGGCTGGCGGAGGTCACCAAGGACGAGGCCGACGTGATCACCGGCGAGCTCGACGCGCGGGAGAAGGCCGACCTGGACGCGTCGTACGGCGTGGTGGAGCGGGGGCGCCGGCCGCGGGAGTACTCGCCCGCCCTCTCCGCGCTCGAGAAGGGGCAGAAGACCCGCGCCAAGCGGCGGCACCTCGACGTGGTCGACCGGGCGCTGATGGACCTGGTCTCGGTCTACCGCGACGCCATCGCGGTCGCGACCGGGGCGCCGGGCGAGCTGGTCAACGAGGAGGTGCGCGGCGACGTGGAGCAGGTCGTGCGGACCTCGACGCCCGAGCTCAACCTCCGGCGGATCGACGCGATCTTCACGGCCCGCGAGCAGATGCTCGAGTTCAACGTGCCGGTCGCCTTGGCGCTGGAGTCCATGATGGTCGAGCTACAGGTCCCGAGCCAGCAGGGGAGCAGCCGGTGAGGCAGCAGACCGTCCGGGTCATCGCGCTCGTGGTGGCCGTCGCGATGGTGCTCGCCGCCGCCGCGGTGGCGCTCGGTGCGTTCGTCGGGGGCGACGGCGAGCCGCGGTCCGGCGGCGGGGGCCGCGCGGTGCCCGCACCGACCAGCACGCCCGTCGGCGACGCGACGGAGCCCCCGAGCCCGGACCTCGCCCGCTTCTACGAGCAGGACCTCGAGTGGCAGGCCTGCGACGACCACGAGTGCGCGCGGCTCACCGTGCCCGTCGACTACGACGACCCGGACGGGGAGACCATCGAGCTGGCCCTCCTGCGCGTGCCGGCGACCGACCCCGGCGACCGGCTCGGCTCCCTGGTCGTCAACCCGGGCGGACCGGGCGCGCCCGGCACGACGTACGCCGCCCAGGCGGGCCTCGCGTTCGGCGACGCGCTGCGCGAGCACTACGACGTCGTCGGCTTCGACCCCCGGGGCACCGGCTCGTCGGCGCCGCTCGACTGCCTCTCCGACGATGCGCTCGACGCCTACCTGGCCGCCGACCCGGACCCGGACTCCTCGAGCGAGGTGGCCGTCCTGGTCGACGGGATCGAGACGCTCCACGCGGGCTGCCTCGAGCGCTCCGGTGACCTCGCCAACCACGTGACCACGGTCGAGGCGGCCCGCGACATGGACGTCCTCCGCGCCGCGCTGGGCGAGCCGGAGCTGGACTACTTCGGCGCGTCGTACGGCACGAAGCTGGGGGCCACCTACGCCGAGCTCTTCCCCGACCGGGTCGGCCAGCTGGTGCTCGACGGCGCGGTCGACACCGGGCTCAGCTCCCGCGAGCTCAGCCTGGGCCAAGCCCGCGGGTTCGAGACGGCGCTGCGCGCGTACGTCGAGCACTGCGTCGCCCAGGGGGACTGCCCGCTCGGCGACAGCGTGGAGGCCGGACTCGACCGGCTCCAGCGGTTCCTCGCCGAGGTCGACCGCCAGGGGCTCCCGACCAGCGGCGACCGGTCGCTGCGGGTGGGCAACGCCTTCTACGGCCTCGTCGCCCCGCTCTACAACCGCGACTACTGGCCGCTGCTGACCCAGGCGCTCGAGCGGGCCTTCGCCGGAGACGGCTCGATGCTGATGCTGCTCTCGGACGCCTACTCCTCCCGCGGGCCGGACGGCTACCTCGACAACAGCTCCGAGGCGATCGCGGCCATCAACTGCCTCGACGACCCGTACGCCGTGACGCCGGAGGAGGTGCCGGCCCAGGTGCCCGACTTCGAGGAGGCCTCGCCGACCTTCGGCCGGGTCTTCGCGTGGGGGCTCGTCGGGTGCCTCGGCCACGAGGCCGAGTCCGAGGTGGCGGACCTGGAGATCGACGCGGCCGGTGCGCCGCCGATCGTGGTGATCGGGACGACCCGCGACCCGGCCACGCCGTACGAGTGGGCCGAGGGGCTCGCGGAGCGGCTGGAGTCCGGGGTGCTGGTCACCCGGGACGGCGACGGCCACACCGGCTACTACGCCGGCAACGAGTGCGTCGACGACGCGGTCGAGCAGTTCCTCGTCGAGGAGGTCGTGCCCGAGGACGGGCTGGTCTGCTCCTAGTCCCCACCCCTCCCGCCGCGTGCTGCCCAGCGTGCGCCAGGGCGCACTGTGGGCAGCACGGGGCGGGTCAGCGGGGGCGGACCGGCTCGGCGATCGCCTGGATGCGCGCGGTGGCCAGCTCGATCATCAGCCGGGCCGCGGGGGAGAGCGTGGCGTCGGCGCGG
The DNA here is from genome assembly GCF_051280745.1 of Nocardioides ureilyticus. NCBI lineage: Bacteria > Bacillati > Actinomycetota > Actinomycetes > Propionibacteriales > Nocardioidaceae > Nocardioides > Nocardioides ureilyticus. The sequence continues at coordinate 21,400 of NZ_JBNCOG010000004.1, forward strand.
TGGACGATCGCGATGGTGTCGAACTGGCGGGGCCGGAGCGAGACGTAGCCGGCGTCCGGCGCGAGCCGGGGGAGCAGCTCGTCGACGACGCCGCGGGGCACGACGCTGTCGGCGAGGCCCATGCCCACGAGCTCGACGGCGGTCTCGATGTCCTCGACCTCGATGCGGGTCGCCGGGTTGCGGCCGGTCTCGTGGAGCATCTGGCGCAGCACGATGCGCGTGGAGTCGGTCGCGCGCCACGTCGTCTCGGGCATCACCAGGGAGGCCTGGGCCAGGCGGTGCGCCGTGACGGGTGAGGCGACCCGCTCGGGGTCGGTGGAGATGTAGACCAGCTCGTCGCGGGCGACCGGGGTGATGGCCATCCCCTCGCTGGTCGCGGCGGCGACGGCGATCATCGCCGCCTCGAGCCGGCCGCGGCGCAGCTCCTCCTGCACGTCGGCGGAGTTCTGCCCGACCAGCTCCACCCGGACGCCGGGGTAGCGCTGCAGCACGTCGGCGACCAGCCCCGCGCCGGCGTACAGCCGGGCGGCGCCGAACATGCCGAACCGGATGGTGCCGGTCTCGAAGGACTTCACGCTCTGCACGGCGCGCTCGGCGTCGTCGATCGAGGCAAGCACGCGCTCGGCGTACGGGCGCAGGGTGTCGCCCACGGTGGTCGGCACGACGCCGCGACCGACCCGGCGGAAGAGCGGGACGCCGAGGGACTTCTCCAGCGCCCGGATCTGCTCGGAGACCGACGGCTGGGCGTAGCCGAGCTCCTCGGCGGCGCGGGTCAGCGAGCCGTGCTCGTAGGCGGCGAGGAAGCATGTGAGCTGGTGCACAGAAAGCACAAGGTCGAGCCTATGCCACTGGCTGGAAAGAGAGGCTACCCCTATGGATCCTCGGCGGTCAGACTGGACGTAGCAATCCTGCTGCCGAGTCGAGAAAGGACCCGCCGTGTTCACCCACACCTGCACCGTGTGCCAGAAGCGTCAGCTCATCTTCCCCTCCCAGATCACGGCCGTCGCCGACTCCGGCCAGGGCGCGGTCGCCACCTTCACCTGCTGGTGCGGGGCCGAGCAGTCCGCGCCGTACGGGCTCGCCCCGACCGGCGGGAAGAGCGAGAAGAAGGTCGCCCTCGCGGCCTGACCGGCTCAGCGGTTCAACCACCAGATCGAGGCGTTGAGCGCGGTCGCGAACGCCACCCAGGCGGCGTAGGGCACCAGCAGCAGCGCGGCTGCCCGGCTGCGGGGGACCGCGAGCGCGATCAGGGCAACGACGGAGGCGAGCAGCGCGAGGATCTCGACCAGCGCCAGCGCGTAGGCTCCGGCAGCGAAGAAGAGCGGCGTCCATGCGGCGTTGAGCACCAGCTGCACGGCCCACACGACGACTGCCCGGTCGACCCCGCGCTGGCGCCACAGGAGCCAGCCGGCAATCGCGATCATGCCGTACAGCACCGTCCACACCGGTCCGAAGACCCAGGACGGCGGCGCGAACTGCGGCAGCTCCAGCCGGTCGTACGTCGACTCGGCGGATCCGGCCGCGACCGCTCCGAGCGCCGCGGCGACCGCCACCGCCGCCACGAACGCCGCGAGGCCGAGCCCTGCGTGCGTCGACGACCCGGGCGGCGCCGTCAGGGTCGAGCGGTGTGCGGTCTGCTCCGATGGGGCGGCCATGTCCCGAGTCTGCTCGGCGGCCGGCAACGCCGTCCACCCGCGCCGCGGGACGTGGCGCCCGCCGGTTTTCGCGCCACCAGAGGCGATCCGTATACTTCCCCGAGTTGCCCGCCACCCGGCCCGCCGGACGGGGGCAGCGCGCCGCCTTAGCTCAGTCGGTAGAGCGATTCACTCGTAATGAATAGGTCGTCGGTTCGATTCCGACAGGCGGCTCAGATCAAACGGCTCCTGACCTGCGGCCACGCAAGTCAGGAGCCGCTCTGTTGGTGTCACAGGTGTGCGCGTTTTCCGCGAACCCTCCGCGAATGCGGATCGCTTCCCGCATCGGGCGCCTCCAGGAGCACCCCGACGTACGGCGACCCGCTACGACATCCCTGTCTTCCTTACGGCCGGTGCCCGCCTGGCCCACGCCGATGACGGATCCCTGACGGCCGTGAGCTCCTCCGGTGACGTCATCGGCGCGTTCGCGGCGCCCTGGGCGTTCGACGCCGGCGCCCGCCCGGTTCCGACGCGTTTCGAGATCACTCCCGAGGGCTTGACCCAAGTCGTCGATCACCGCGGCGCTCGGTACCCCGTGATCGCTGACCCGGCCTGGTTCGTGCCGGTCGCGATCGTTGGTAGTCGGATCGCGGTCAAGGTCGCGGTGAAGGCCCTGACGAAGAAGGGCGCGCAGCGCGCGGCCGTGCGTGCGGTCAAGAAGATTGGGAAGACCCCGAAGAAGGCCGGGGCACCGATCAAGGGGTAGTTCAAGACGGCCGGCAACTTCAAGATCCGGCTCAACGCCACGCCGAAAGAGAAGCACGGGTTCGGCACCTACAAGGCGTTCCTCAAGAAGTGGGGACCAGCGGGAACTGGCCGCCAGTGGCACCACATCGTGGAGCAGTCGGCGCTTCGGCACACCGGCGGCCGGGTGAAGGCGTGGATGGTGCACAACCGGCAGAACCTCGTTGCGATCCCGACCGGGATCCACCAGAAGTGCGTCAGCGCCCTGATGGGTACGAGGTTGAAGAACATCCCCGCCAGCCAGTTATCCCGTCTGGGAATCCGGCGGGTCGCGGCGAACCGGAACCTGACCTTACGGGAGTACCAGCGAGGTTTCAGCTACGAGAACCTGCATCTGATCGGGCTCCGGCTCCTGACACTATGCGGGGTGGAGGTAGCACTGTGATCAGCGACAATGACCTGGAAGTCGCCCGCTCGCGTGGGCCGGTGACGACACCGTGAGCCCGAGCCAGGGTGCCGACGCCACCGGGCGGCTGCGGGCCCTGGTGGCTCGGCTGGAGCAGATCGCCGCGACCCCCGGCGGGACGGACTCCACCGACGCCAGCGACCAGGCCGACCAAGTGCTGGACGCGTTGAGCGCCTCCACCGCAAGGTCGACCGACCGCGCCCTGCTGCGCTCGATCCTCGCCGGGCACCCGGACCCACAGGTGCGTGAGTGGCTCCGGTCGCTGGTCGTGCCGGGTGTGCACCTGGGCGTCACCGATCCGGAGCGCGTCTACGCCCAGCCTGCCGTGCCCGTGAGCCCGGCACGGGTCCCGTTCCGGCCCGCGGTCACGCTGCTCACCAAGCCGTTCCCATCCGGGTCGGTGCTGGAACGACGCCGGTTCCGCAAGAAGCCCTGGACCGGTGGGTACGGCTGGCACGGGGGAGCGCCCCAGTCCTCCAGCGCCCTGATGTCGTGGCCCATCAATGGCGCCGGTGTTCCGCTGTCGTTCCTGCTCCAGGTCGACCTCGAAGGCGTCGAGAGCAACGTGTACGAGGAGGACTATGCGACCGTCGGGCTGCCGACGAGAGGTGTCCTACAGCTCTTCGTCGACACCAGTGCCCTTCTGGCGGCAACGACCGACTCGGCGACCTCCGAGCCCGTCACCGACGCACTGGCCGCGGCCACCGAGAGCCGCGGAGTCGGGTCCGTTCGGAAGCCCCGGTTCGTGGACCACCAAGTGGTGTGCGTGCCGCCGGAGGAACTCAGCGACGAGCTGCATCGCACGCCGCGGGAGAGCGCGGAGTCCGACCTTGAGCTCGTCAACGCCGACACAGCCCTCACCCTGCCGCCGCTGTCCGATGTGGTCGACCTGTTCGAGGAGGGCGAGCGGGATGAGTACGCCGTCCTCGAGCGGGTCCTGGACGAGGACCCGTACTTGCGCAACGTGGCCGGCGGCTTGGAGCTGGCCGAGACGTCGCCGGTTGAGGACGACTACGTCGACCTCGCACCCGCGGCGCGGATGGGGGGATACCCCGTGCCGACCCGCGACGTGTGGGAGCAGGTGGAGAAGCGGGTCCGATGCCGCCGTGGTGGCGAGGTCTTGGTCCTCTTCGACCTGCCCGTCCCGCGTCACGAGTACGTAACGGTTCCGGGGTGGCGGCTGCTGGTCGCGGCCGCGTCCGCCGAGGTCGCAACGGGAGACTTCAGTGGCACGGTCGCGTGCTTTTACCCGCACAGCGGCCGCGGGTCAGCGATGTGAGCCAGGGCCGAGAACTGGTGTACGTGACGTGTAGGGGCTACTGCACGAACTGATGACAGTGTCACCCACTCGTGCAGCAGGCCCTTCGGTGTGCTTGGGCAGTGGACCCGCGTTTCACGGCAGGACGAGTCAGAGCGCGCGAAAGACCCTCACGCAGCGCGAGTGACGGCCTTCGGGGTCGTGTGTGGGCAGGCTGCCGCCACCTGGTGGGTGGTGGTGCGATGTGGTGTCCGGCGGTGAATCGTCACGGGTTCTATGCCGCTTCTGCACAGGGGCGGCTCACGATTGGGGTTGGGGGAGTGCGGGCTACGTAGGCGCACAGCGACGCGCGAGGTGACGGCGGAGCTGGTGCGGCGCTGTGGTGAGCTGCGCGCCGTGCGAGTGGCTGCCACAGTTCCCATACGTGAGGCCGTCGCGGTCGCGGAAGTGAGCTTGGGGTCGCTGAGGCGGCTGGAGCAGGCCCGGAATCGGCCTACGTTCTCGGTGTTCGCTCGACTAGGTGCGGAGCTGTGGTGGCCTCGGCGCACCGAGCTCGCTGAACCGTTGGACGGGGCGACGGTGTGCCGGCTGCTCACGATGTCGCCCGACATCCTGTCGGCGGTCGAGTCGGGCCCGCCGGTGAAGAGTGGGGCTCGCGACCAGAGATGGTTCACGCGGGGAGTACACGGGTCCGCCCACACCCTCATCGCGTCACTGGATCCCGCCCGCTACCCGCCGCGGGGCCGCCCCCGCCGACCGGCAGGGCAAAGCCTTGAAGCAACGTGCCGTTGCTTATTGACGGGCTACCTCTTCCCGCTTAGCGTGTGTGACCACCGCCACTGTGAAACCTTTCAATGCGAACTTGAGGTCCCAGATGAAGCAACGATCCTTCCCGCCACGTCGACCTCGCGAGCGTCGACGGGCCTCGCTTGCGGCGTGCGCCGCGATTGCCTCAGTGGCGGCGGCCCTTCCTCTCGTGGGGACGGGGAGCGCTGCTGCGGCCGGCGTCGGTAGCGCCGTGGCGTCCGATGTGGCGTCGGCGGGTTCGGTTCGTTCGACTCTTGCGCGTGCCGCGGCCCAGGAGGCGGGGGCCACGAGGTTGACGCCCCGCACGTTCGCGAAGCCGCCGACGGGGGTCCGGCCGATGTACCGGTGGTGGATGCCGCTGGCGTTCACCGACGACGAGGTGTTGCGCGAGGAGCTGCGCGACATCGCAGCCGCAGGGGGCGGTGGCGTCGAGGTGGCGCCGTTCGTCGTCCCCGGACCGGGGAACCAGAGCAACGCGTTCCTGGCGGAGTACGGGTGGGGCACCCCTCTGTGGGCGCACAAGATGGAGGTCATCACCTCCGAGGCCGCCGACCTCGGTCTGATCGTCGACCAGAACCTCGGCCCCCACTATCCGCCGACCGTGCCCACGTTGAACAGCTTCAACCAGCCGCAGGCCGAGCAGCAGCTCATCTACGGCCGCGAGTTCAACGAGCCCGGCTCGAGCCGCACCGGCGCACTGCCTGCGCCCACGACTGCTCCGCCCTCGGTGACCACCCAGCTGTGCGGTGTCGCTGCTCCTGGCGACGAGGTGCTCAAGGTCGCCAGCCTGGGTGGGTTCGCCCGCGGTGACAAGATCACCGTCGGCGCCGGTCCCACGGCCGAGGAGGTCGTCGTGACCGGTCTCGGGGACCGGACCGCGACGTGTGCTGACCTCTCGGTGTCTGCGGTGACGAACGCGCACGCGGTCGCCGAGCCGGTCAAGAACGTCGCCCGCTCCACCCGCATCAGGACATTGGTCGCGCAGTGCGCTGAGGGTTGCGACGCGTCCAGCACCGACCCGATCAAGCTCGTGCCCGGTTCGGTCGCCGACGTGACCGACAAGGTGACGCGCGGCAACCTCGAGCACACCTTCGCCACCGGCAACGGGAACCCCTGGGTGGTCATCGACCTCCTCCAGGTGGCCTCGGGCCTCGTCGCCCAGCGCGGCGGGTTCACCGCCACCCAGCCCAACTACGTGGTGGACCACTGGAGCCGCGGCGGGGTGAACATCCAGACCAACTTCTGGGACGAGCACGTCCTCACCGACGCCGTGCGAAAGAACCTGGACCGCATCGGCCAGGGAGCGATCTTCGAGGACTCCCTGGAGCTGGGCGAGACTCAGAAGTGGACGTGGGGCTTCCTCCGCGAGTTCGAGAAGCGACGCGGGTACGACCCGACCACGCTGCTCCCGGCGCTCGCCGGCATCGGGATCCAGGGCACGCACGCTCCCGCCTTCGAGCTCGAAGGTGTCGGTGACCAGGTCCGCGAGGACTACCGGCAGACCCTGAGCGACCTGTTCGCGCAGAAGTACGTCGCACCCATGCAGCGGTGGGCCGCCAGCCACGGCCTCGACTTCCGCATCCAGCCCTACGGCATCCCTGCCGCCTCCGGCGTCGCGGCCGGGAAGGCCGGCATCGTCGAGGGCGAGTCGCTGAACTTCGGCGCCAGCTCCAACACCTTCGGCGCCGAGCAGGACTACCGCGTCCTGGCCAGCGGAGCCCGCCTCAACCGTCAGGACATCGTCTCGGTCGAGTGCTGCGCGGTGTTCATGGGCAACTACCGCTCCAGTGTCGCCGGACCCAGCGTCCCCGGCCAGTTCAACGAGGGTGGCGACGGCACCCAGGTCGGCGGGAAGTTCTCCAACGGCCTCCTCGACGCCGTCTACAAGTCCTACGCCGGCGGGGTCAACCAGCTCGTCTGGCACGGCTACCCCTACCGTGACGCCCCCGCCGACCCGGCCACCGGTCGCGACGGCTCCTGGCCTGGCTACCACCCGTGGGACATCTTCAACGTCCTCAACGTCAACGACGAGTTCGGGCCCCGGCAGCCGAACTGGCCTGACTACAAGCGCATCAACGACAACCTCGCCCGGACCCAGCTCGTCCTGCGCCAGGGGCGCGGCACCGTCGACCTGGCCGTCTACTACGAGGACCTCGGCCTCGCCGGCGCCAGCGTGGGAGTCCAGCAGCCGACCAAGCACATGCTGGGCACCGACTCCGCGACCGCGACCGCGGGCTACACCTACGACTACGTTGCCCCGGACTTCCTCACCGAGCCCGGCATCGTCGAACCGGACGGTGGACTCTTCGGCGACCGCACCGACCAGGAAGCCCTGGTCCTGAACAACCAGACCACCATGTCGGTCGAGAACGCCGAGCAGCTGCTGGAGCTGGCCAAGAACGGCCTGCGCGTGTTCGTCGTGGGAACCGCGCCGCAGAAGACGACCGGGGCACACTCGAACGGCGACCGGCTCAGGAGCGTCATCGACGCCCTGCTTGACCAGCCCAACGTCGTCACGGTGGGGAAGGAGGCCGGTCTGCCGGCCGCCCTGCGCGCCGCGGGCATCAAGCCCACGGTGACACCGAGGAAGTCCGGCGCCGCGCTCGGCGCAGTCCGTCGCGAGGCGGCCGGGGTGACCTACGACTTCGTCTACAACCGCACCGGCAAGGTCGTGAACGAGAAGCTCACCCTGGCCGGGACCGGCACCCCGTACCGGCTGAACACCTGGACCGGCAGGATCGAGCCGATCGGCGAGTACACCACCAAGGCCGGCGCCACCACCGTGGAGGTCCGCGTCGCGCCCTACGACAAGGTCGTCATCGCACTGGCGAAGAAGTCCGCCAGGTTGGGCCCGCGCCCAGCACTTCACGCCACCAGCAGCTCTGCTGAGGTCGCTGGCGCGACCAAGCGCACCCTCGTCCTGCGGGCCACCTCCAACGGGCGCTACACCACCCGGTTGAGCAACGGCTCCAAGCGCACCACGAAGGTCCGTGGCCTGGCCGCCAGCCAGGACCTCGACACGTGGACGCTGACCGCCCAGACCTGGACGCCCGGCGCCAACCAGTACACCACCGTCAAGACCGACCAGCCCGGAGTCACCGTGACCGCAGGCGAGGACGGGAAGCTGCCGTCGTGGCGTGAGATCCTCGCGCCGGTCAACCTCGCCACGTCCTCGGGCGTCGGCACCTACGCCGCCACGGTGACGCTGCCGAAGTCGTGGAAGTCGAAGGACGGGGCCTACCTCGACTTAGGCGACGTCATCGACACCGTGTCGGTGACCGTCAACGGCAAGGGAGTCGTCGTCAACCAGTCCGACCGGGGTCGCATCGACCTCGGGAAGGCGCTCGACGCCGGGAAGAACACGGTCGTCGTCCGCGTCGCCACCACGATGTTCAACGCCGTGCGCGCATCGGGCGACAGCAACTACCAGATGCAGGAGTGGCAGCGGACCGGTCTGCTCGGCCCCGTCGTGCTCGACCCGTACCGCGACACCGTCGTCAAGACCCGCGGCAAGCGGCGATGACGCGGGACTGACCGCAGCGAGTGATCGTGAAGGGCGCCGGGCCATCGCCCCGGCGCCCTTCACCCTTCTCCTAGGCCATCAGCGCCGGCCCGTTCTCGGAACTCACAGCTGTGATCAGCTGCTGGTGGCGCGCAGGGCCGGCAGCCAGGCGTCGTCGACGATCTCGGTGACCTGCTCTGGGCCGGGCAGTCGGCCGGTGTGCAGGAACTCCGACATCACGACCGCGTGGCCGAGGTTCATCGCGAGAGCCGACGGCCGGCCTTCGAGGTCTCCTCGGGCGACGGCCTGGTCGATCACGTCCTCGATCGCGGCTACCACCGGGGTCGCGCCGAAGATGCTCGGCTGAGCGGCCGGGTCCCCCTCGCAGGTCACACCGCGAGCTGCCTCCCCGAACGGCGTACCGAGGAAGCGCGACATGCCTTCCAGGAACGCTATGAGGTCGGCGCGCAACGCGCCCTGCGAAGTAGCGCGCCCCGAGTCGGCGGCGGCACGGATCAGCATGTCCTGCGCCAGGTCGACGCGGTTGCGCCAGCGTCGGTAGATCACGGTCTTCGCAGCGCCGGAGCGGCCGGCCACGCCTTCGACCGAGAAGCCCTGCCACCCGCGTTCGGACAGCTCCTGCCACGCCGCCTCCAGGATGGCCCGCTCGAGCACCGCGCCGCGGCGCCGCGACCGCTTTTCCTCCACCGCGCCATCGTGGACGAACAACTCGGACTCGAGGTAGTCCGCCACGCGACGCTCTTAGTCCCGTCGGCGCCCGTGGTCGCCGGCCCCCCGCCGAACGGTTGTCGTCTGGGGATGTGCGCGGAGCGGGTTGTCGACGAGGAAGTGGTCAGCCGCGGCTGGGTGGCTTCCATGGTCCGCGGCTCTTGAGGCGCCGTTCCTGCTGGGCGGCTGCGCTGGCGTCGAGCGCACGACCTCGTTCGGTCAGGTTCTGGCTGACGTGCTCCCGGTGCTCGACGGGCTTGTTGTCGTCGTACTTGAACTTCGCCTCCACCCGCTGCACATGAAGGCGCACGCCGCGGATACCGGGGAGCATCCGGTGGTGCGGTCCACTGTCGCGCGCGACATCGGCGTACCGGCCCTCGGGTTGGAAGTCGGCCAGCTGGGTGTTGAGGATCTGCGCCTTTTCGTCGGGGTCGTCGACGACTGTGGGGCGGCACACGAATTGCACGGCGGTGTAGTAGCTGGTCGGCACCCCGTCCGTCTCGGGAATGTCGGCTGCGGCGCGCCAGTAGGTGGGGATGTAGGCGTAGTCGCCGATCACTGCGATGCGGACCTCGGCGGCACTCTCGAGGTGAGGCCAAACGGGGTTGGGACGTGCGAGATGGATCAGCAGCTCGTCTCCCGCCTCGCCCAGGGTGAAGTGCGTGGGCACCACGATGGGGGCGTGGGTGGGGTCGAGGTTGTTGACCACCAAGAGGCCGAAGCGGTCGGTGGCCGAAAGCCAGGTGCGCCACTCTTCCGCGTCGGAGGCGGCGTCCCACGGGTGGATGAGCATGTCAGGGTCGCTCCTGGGGTGTCGGCGACGTGGGGGCGGGATCGTGTGCCTCGATGAACCGGCGCGCCACCTGGACACCGGGGCCCAGTGCGGTGAGGTGCCCGGTGAGCGCTTCGGTGGCGGCGGTGAGCTGGTCGTTGCTCATCGGTTCGAGTGCGTCGATGATGAACAGCGCCGTGGTGGTTGCGGGGGTGAGCTGGGTGCGGCGCGCCTGTCGCCAGTTCCACCGTCGGCACGTGACGCCGGTCCCGTCGCACCACACGACTTCGCCGGGCGCGGGGTGCTCGATGACCACCTCGCCTTCAGCGGTTGTGTCGAAGGGCTCGGCACCGTTCGCGCGCATGAGCCGCGGCGCTCCGGCGTACTTGGTGAGGTCTTCACCGCCGATGGGGACCTGATGGAGCACAGAGATCGCGTTGTAGATGTCGGTGAGCCGGTTGACCCGCGGCAGTCCGCCGGCCACGGCGCGCCGGGTCAGGGCCTCGACGCTGTTGCGGGTGCGCTGGGGTTTGGCGCCGAAGGCGCGGTACGCCTCGCGCCACGCTGAGATGTGAGGGAGGTCCTCCACCCTTCGATCGGCCAACAGCATCTGAGCCTCTACCTCCGCCGCCCGCAGGAGTGACTCGCTGAGATCGTCACTTGGCTGCGGGGCGATCCCTTCGACCGCGACCAGCATGGTCCGGTAGTCGGGTCGTAGATCGAAGACCTCGGGGTCCACTCGGGCTTCCGACAGGTAGTACTGGAGCGTTTCGGTGTCAGACATCGGCGTCCTTAGCGATGGTCAGGCCAAACGTTGCTCGGGGTGTTTCGTCCAGGCTCGTGTGAGTGGACAGCTCTGCGCGCGGCGTGGGTGGTCGGCCGGCTCCGCTGCGTTCGGCTCCGATGCCGGCGGCGATCACGAGTCCGATCCCGGTGATGGCAAGGGGGTTCGGGGTCTGGTGGAGCGCGACGAATCCTATGAGGAGGGCGATGCCTGGTTCGAGCGCCATGAAGGTTCCGAAGGCGCCGGTCGACAGGCGCTGGAGGGCCAGCATCTCGAGGGTGAACGGCACGACGGGGAGGAGGAGGGCAAGCCCGACGCCGATGGCGAGGATCTCGGGGTGAGGTCTGTGACGACGCCGGGGCCGGCGACGCCCGTGGCCAGGAGAGCGGCGACCGGCATGGACACGGCGAGGCCGGAGATGCCGTCGGCGGTGTCGCCCAGGCGTTGGGTGAGGAGGATGTAGGCAGCCCAGCAGAACGCGGCGGCGAAGGCGAAGGCCACCCCGACCGGGTCAGCCGTGCCGCCCCAGGGCTGAGTCAGGCACAGGACACCGCCGGCGGCCACGACCGCCCAGAGCCGGCCGGCGCTCTTGCTGCGGGCCACCGCGACCCCGAGGGGGCCGAGGAACTCCAGCGCGCTGGCCATGCCCAGCGGGATCCGCTCGACGGCGGCCATGAACAGCAGGGTCACGCTCCCGGTCACCACGCCGAGCGCGACGCCCGCGATGAGCGCTTCGCGGCTGTAGGTCGAGGGTCGTGGCCGCACGATCAGCAAGAACAGCGCCGCGGCCCAGGACAGTCGCAGCCAGGCCGCGCCGGTGGTCCCGAGCTCGTCGATGAGGCCGATCGAGACCGCGAGACCGAGCTGGACCGACACCATGGCGACCAGCGCCATCGACAGACCGGCGCGTTCGGGTGTGAGCGACATGGAAGGAGTGGACCTCGGCGCACCTGTTCGCGTCCACGTGAGGATGCTGCACACACCGTTCACTGGCAGCGCACAATAGAGGGATGGACGTCCGTCGACTTCGACTGCTCCTCGAGCTGTCTCGGCTGGGCTCGATGAGCGAGGTCGCTGCCGAGCTGGCAACAACGACCTCGAACGTGTCGCAAGGCCTCGCGGCCTTGGCCCGCGAGGTCGGGACTCCGCTCACCGAGCCAGACGGCCGCCGAGTTCGTCTCACCCCGGCCGGACGTCGCTTGGCCGAGCACGCGGAGGTGATCCTGTCCGCGGTCGAAGCCGCCCGCCTGGACCTCGACCCCCGAGCCGAGCCACGTGGTCTGGTGCGGGTGGCTGGGTTCGCCACCGCGCTGCGCCGCTCGCTCCTCCCGGTCGTCGACGAGCTGGCAGCGATCCACCCGGGGCTCGAGATCCGCGTCCTCGAGCACGAGCCGCCCGAAGCCCTCGACCTCCTCGCCCGCGACGCCGTCGACCTCGCCCTGGTCTACGACTACGACCTCGCGCCGGCCGCCTGGGGCCCCACCTTCGACGTCACCGACCTCTGGTCGGCACCGTGGGGACTCGGAGTGCCCAGCACGGACCAGCAGGGGAACATCGGCGACTACGCCGCGCACGGGTGGATCGTGAACTCGCGCAACAGCGCGGACGAAGACGCCCTGCGGACCCTGGCGTCCCTCGCCGGCTTCACCCCGCGCATCACCCACCGGATCGACTCCCTAGAACTGGTCGAGGAAGTCATCAGCGCCGGCCGCGGCGTGGCCCTCCTGCCCGACGACGGGGCGCACCGCGACGGGATCGCCGTGCTCCCCCTCGAGGACCCAGGCTTGATCCTGCGCGCCTACACGCTGACCCGACGAGGCCAGGACCGATGGCCACCGCTGCGTGCCGTGCTGGACCGGCTGACAGGCTGATACCGGCGAACGGCGAGCAGCCCGCCAACCCGCGCAGCACCACTGGCGAGCGCACACCAGACAGCATCGGGGTCACCCTCGACTCGCGCCGACGGGCGGCGAACGACGCACTTCTCCGGCGGCCGAGGTGGTCCGCGTGGACATTCCTTCCGCAGCGCGGGCGGCACGAGGGTCAGTGGGGCTGTCCGGTTGCTGCGGTGCGCGCCGTTGCGCCGAGCCGGAGGCGGCCTGTGTCTGTGGTCTCGACGTGAAGCCGCCCTCCGCGAGGCGAAGCTTGCTCGGCGGTATGGACGCAACGACGCCGTCCGGCACTTGAAGGCATGGGATGGAGCTGAGGTGTCGGCGTTTCCGCTGAGGCGTACCAACTGGGTTACCGGGACACGTGGGCACGTCAGAAGCAGGACGCGCCGCGCCCTCGCGTTTGCGCATACCCGGAAAGTCTCCGACGCTTGTCGAATAGTGGGACGCTGCCGAGCTTCCAGCGATCGTGGCGGGCGGATTCTCGGCCTTCAGCTACATCGTCGCCAATCTCGGGAAGATTGTGACGATCTCAGACCGGATCGCCGTCGCTCGGACGTCGCGCCCTGGTGAGACGATCGACAGGGGGCCACACCCACGGGTGTGGCCCCCTGTCCGATGACGGCTCGCGGAACTCGGGGCGCGGCTAGCCCGCCTTCCTCTTCAGGACCTTGATGGTGGTCTTGAAGTGAACCTCGCCCTTGCGTCCGAGCACCCGCAGGACCTTCTTGCCAGCGAGGTTCCTCGGGACGGTCCTGGTGACCGCGAAGCGGCCGTCCTTGACCTTGACCGCAGCCAGCTTCTTGCCGGCCAAGGTGATGGTGACCCTGTTGACCGGCAGGTTCTTTCCGCGGACCTTGAGCGACTGGCCGGCGCGGACCTTCGCCCTGACCGTCACCTTCGGCTCCACGGTCGGGGCGGGCCCGGCTGCGCTGGAATACTCGATGTCGACGAACGGCACGACCTTCGCCTGAGCTGGGCCGAACGGCAGGTAGTCGACGTGGTAGCCCCACCAGCCGCTGGCGTTCTGCGTCGGCTTCATGACTCCCCGGTCGAGCTGCACGTTCGACAGGACAGACTTGTAGTCGACGACGATCGTGTTCGCGCCGTCGACGAGGTAGTCGCTGATGTCGGCGACCGGGTTCATCCAGTTGACGCCGCCGGTGTAGAGGTCCTGGCCCACCAGCGGTACCTGCTGTCCGGTGCCGTCGTCGATGGTCGGCTTGCCGACACCGCCCACGTCCTTGCGCACCTTCGTCGGGTTCGTCGACACCTCGCCGCCGACCTTCCGGCCGTTGATGAGGACGGTCATGCTCTCGTGGAGAGAGTCGCCGAAGTCGAGCCAGGCACCTGAGGCGGCGTCACCGTCCCACTCGAAAGTGGCCTCGTAGTGACCGGTACCTGAGACGGCCTCGCCGACCTCGGGGATCTTGTCCCAGGTGGTCAGCTCGTCGAGCTCGACCTCGATGGGCGTCTTGACGGTGGAGGTCTTCCGGTTCAGCGTCGTGAGCCCGTCGATCGTCTCGGTCCGGCGCAGGTCCCCCTCTGTCTCCGAGGGCCGCCACGACTCGACTGTGAGGTCCCAGTCGGTGATGTCGTAGGCCGCGGGAACCGTGACGTCGTCCTTGAACGTGGTGCCGTTGCTCAACGTCGTTGCCACTGTGCCGCTGCGGTCGACCCGGACCGCGACCCCCGACTCGGTGGCGTACGCGCTGTCGGCGTCGGTGGAAGTGACGTGGAGCCGGTCGCGGGTGACCTTCTCGAACGCCATCAGCGAGATGTCGTTGTAGTCGAGGTCCATCGGGACAACGGTCTTGCCGTCCACCCAGCGGTAGTCGGCGACCTCGGTCACGGCACCGGTCCACGCGTCGATCACGTACGGGACGTACCGGCCCTGCATCTCGACGTCGGTCTTGATGTTCTTGCCCGGGTTGCGGGCGCTGCGGACCTCCGGGTTCAAGCTCTTGTCGCGGTAGGACCCGTCGTCGTAGTTGTACGTGTAGAGGTAGCGGTTGCCCTCGTCGTCCTGCCGGGTCTGCGTGAGGAGCTGCTGGTTGGGCTCGGCGTAGCCGGCGTAGGGCTCCACCCCGAGCTCCCGGAGCTTCTCCAAGACGTTGTCCTGGTAGCCGCCGGGCTCGCTGCTGAAGTAGTCGATGTTGTCGTAGACGGTGGCCTGCCGCACGGTGGGCAGGGTCTTCATCTCGTCCATCACCTTCTTGAGGGCGCCGTCCTTGCCGTCGTTGAACGGCGTTTGCGAGGCGGCGTCCTCGAGGATGACGACCTTCAGACCACGCTTGGCCCAGGTGAGCAGGCGGCGGGCGCCATGGATGTCGAGCCAGTCCTGGTAGAGAACGACGGCCTTGTAGCCGGCCTTCTCGATCGTCTTGGTCCGCTGGTCGAAGCGGACGTCGTCGTCGAAGAGGAACCGCGGGCTGAAGTAGTCGTAGGTGTAGCCGTTGTCCTGCAGCTCGGTCGAGCGGTACTGGATGCCCTGGTGGGCCTTCTGCCAGTTCATCGCGTCGTTGTCGCTGCCCGTGCCGCCACCGAACGCCATGCCAGTCACCCACTTCTGGGTGATGAAGCCGACGTCGCTGCGTGACTCACCGGTCTGCATCAGCTGCTGGACCCGGCCGAGGTGGGCGTTGAACTCGTCGTAGTCCACAGCACCCGGGTCGCGCCCGCCCATCAGCGGGAAGCGTAGGAAGGCGAACGGCGACGGGTTGAAGCCCGGCCACGCGAAGTCGCCGTAGCCGTACTCGGCCGCCCACACGTGCCACACGATGCGCTGGAAGCCGGCGGCGTAGGTCGAGTAGGCGTCCTGCAGGCGGGTCTGGTAGGTCGCGTTCCAACCGATCGGGATGGCGGAGGTCTCGCTGGAGAGGACCTTGTTCTCCAGCTTCGCACCGCCCGTCCAGTAGCGGAAGATGTCGACCTGGTTGTACTGGTTGAGGTTCTCGGCCTCGGGATAGTCGACGTCCATGATCGGCTCGGAGATCTCCAACGGCTTGCCGTAGGAGATCTGCGCGCGCGTCTCGATGCCGACGGAGTTGAGCCACTGCTTCAGCGGCTGCAGCATCCGCTCGCGGTAGAGCTGGGTCTGCACGTCCTGCCAGTCGTTGATGATGCGCTGGCGGCGGTCCTCGGCGCCGTCCAGCTTGTAGGTGCCGACGTCGGCCACGGTGGTGTGCGGCCGGTTGAAGGGCGCCTCGACGCCGTCGATGAGGAAGAGGTAGGGCGTGATGTCGTAGCCCTTCCGCTTCCGGAACTCGGCGGCCATGTCCTCGGACCAGTAGGTGATGCCGCCCTCGAGCTCGATCTCCAGGGAGTCCATGAAGAGCTGGACGTCACCCTCGGCGATCTTCGCTCGGAGGGCCGGGTCTGCCAGGTAGTTCCGCTCCCAGAACCCGCGCAGCGCGTCGACGCCACGCTTGTCGAAGTAGTTGGTCGTGTAGGCAGGTTCTGCAGACGGGTCGGAGGTCTGGTGGGTGCCTTGGGTCCACATGCCGAAGACCCGGTAGGTGCCGTCGTCCGGCGCGGTCCAGTTGAGGTTCTGGCGCCACACGTCACCGCCCTGGGTCGGCGTCAGCTCCACGAAGCTGGTGGGGTCCACGGTGTTGCCGTCGACCACCTTGTAGGCGTAGGCCGTCACGAAGTCTGCGCCGGCGTGCCGATGGTCGGCTCCGGGAGTCGGGAGTGCCTCGAGGGTCTGGCCCGCGGCGACGGTGTCGGTACCGACGGTGATGTTCTGCATCGCGGCCTGGCTGGTGGGGTCGAGCCCGGGCACGTTCGAGGTCGCCCAGTTCGTGCCCGAGGTGAGGTAGACGCTCATGCCGAGGTCGAGCAGCTTGTTCATCATGAGGTTCCACTTGTGGGTCCACATCTTCGACCCGTACGCGTAGTCGGCGTCCGGCGCGCCCTTGTCGTTCTGCATGCACAGCTCAACGCCGCGGAAGCCCGCGTCGTAGAGCCTCTGGATCTCCTCCAGCAGCACCTCGTCGGTGTGCGCGGCCTCGCCGAGCCACCAGCGCACGTCGCTGCTGTAGATGCGGTCGGGGTCGACGTACTTCTTCGCCAGCTCCTTCGCGAACGCGGAGCTCCTGGGGACGGCAGGGGACTGCAGTGCCGCAGCGGGAAGGGACGCGATCACCGAGGGTGCTGCTCCGGGAGGCGGCGATGCCGCCGTCGCTGTGAGGGGTGTGGCCACGGCAAGGCTCAGCCCGGCTGCGAGCAGCCAGTTGACCTTCGGCGTAGTCCCCTTGGTCGTCAGGTTCATGTCGTGCGGTCCATCCTTTGCGGTCGAGGCAGACGGGAAGGTCGCCCCAGCTCTTGTTCGAGGGGGTTCACATGACCGCGCATGAAACGTTTCAGCCTTCGACTGCTCGGTTTAGTGGCGTCAGTCACGTCGGCGCAAGTACAGCCGCTGGGTGGCCCCGACGCGTCAACCTCTCGCCGCAATTTCAGGTACTGCGATCGCAGTAGGTTGCTGCTCGAGACGTGCCCGGCAGGACCGGCACGCTGCTCACCGGAGCAGCGTCTTGCGGTCGAAGTGGCGAGTGGCGCTCACCGATAGCGAGGTGTGACCAGGCCGGTCTCGAATGCGAGCACCACCAGCTGCGCGCGGTCATGGCGACCCAGCTTGGTCATGGTGCGGTTGATGTGGGTCTTGACCGTGACGACCGATATGCCGAGCTTGTCGGCGATGGCTTGGTTGGTCTTCCCTTCGGCCACGAGGCCCAGGATGTCGAGCTCACGCGGGGTGAGCGATCGGAGCTCGGGATGGAGCTGGGACGGGGTGGCCGACCCCGCGTACCGGTCGAGGAGGTTCTTGGTGGCGCGCGGCGTCAGTAGCCCCTCGCCGCGGTGCACGGTCCGGATGGCCTCCACGATGACGTCCGGCTCCGCGCCCTTGCCCACGAAACCTGCTGCCCCGCTTCGCACACCATGCACGACGTACTCGGGTTCGTCCTCGAAGGTCGTCAGGATGAGCACGCGCATGCCCGGCAGTGCCGCATCTCGGGTGATGATGCGCGTCGCCTCGATACCGTCCATCACCGGCATGCGTACGTCCATCACGACGACGTCGGGCTCGAGCCGCTTTGCTTGACGAACGGCCTCCACTCCGTTCTCTGCGGTGCCGGCCAGCCGCATGTCCGGCTCGTGCTCGACCAGCTCTGCGACGGCCTTGCGAATGAGCTGCTGGTCGTCGACGACGAGGACGTCGATCATGCCGTCCCCACCCGCGCCGGCACCTGTGCGGACATGGTGAAGGTCCGGTCCGTGCAGGACACCCGAAGCCGACCGCCCGCGGCGTTCACTCGCTCACGCATACCTCGAAGGCCGAAACCCTCCTCGAACCCGGACGTGCGGTGACGGGTCGTGTTGACCATCCGGACGGAGTCCGACTCCGAGCCGAGGTGCAGCCGCACGTGGACCGGCGCATCGTGGTCCCCGTGCTTGTACGCATTGGTCAGGCCCTCGCGAACCACGAGGTACGTCACCGCTCCGACGCCGTGGGTGCCTGTCCTGTGGTTGCTGAGGTCCAGTTCGATGAAGGGCATGAGGGTGCGGAACTCGTCGACCAGGTTCCTCAGCTCGGCGAGGTCATAATCTGGTTCGACGTCGTCCCAGTTGTCTTCGCGCAGCCCGGTCAGCAGGTCGCCGATGGAGGCGATGACCGAACGTCCTGCTTCGCGGACCGTGACCAGCGCCTGCCTGGCCTCCTCGGGACGGTTTGGAAGCAGATTCGACGCGACTGCGGTGCTCAGGTTCATGATCGCGATCTGGTGCGCCACAGAGTCGTGGAGATCCCGGGCGACCCGAAGGCGGTCCTCGGCGAGGAGCTTGCGGGCCTCGGAGTCACGCGACCGCTCTGCTTCCTCGGCCCGAGCCTCGAGTGCCTCCACGGCTGCCTGGCGCGACCGAGCGGCGACTCCCAGTGCGGTCGGTAGAACGACCGACAAGGCAGCCAGCAGGACGAAGAAGTGCCCCCACAGCCAACCGAAGTCGTAGGCCATGAGCCCCACCTGGAGGACGAACACGGTCGCCACGGCGAGCGCCGCTGTCCGACGTGGGCAGCGGGCGACGACCATGTACAGACAGATCATGAAGCTGAGGTGGTAGCCGGCGCCTCCGATGGGCAGCCAGTACGGCAAGGCGTCGAGCAGTGACGCCACCGCCAAGGCGGGCACAGGGAAGGTCCGAGCGGTGGCGGCGGCCGCGGCAGCAACGAGGATCAAGAGCTCGACGCCAGCCTCCGGGTGGACCAGCACCCACATCTGCTGCCGGTCTACCTCCACCAAGGTGCCCGCCAGGACGAAGAGGCCCAGCAGCACGTCCTGGGTCCAGGACGGCCCGTGATAGGCGGGTCGCAGCGCATCGCGTGAACCGCGCATTGCAGACCAGCCCCTTCGCTTCCCTGCCTCCCCTCGCCGCTTCGGAGCAGACGGAATGCTCTGGACGGCGGAGGTCGCCCGCCTGATCTTAGACCTCAGGGGCGGCGGAACCAGAGCTCCCGAGAGTCTTGCATCGATCAGCTTCTATATCGCGACGTGATGCCCAGCCGTCCCGGCAACGAGGTGCCCAACGACCTCACACGCCACGAGGTCTCGCCGACGTGACGCCTATGCCCGGTGAACGCAAGTGCGGGGCGGCGCATCATCACGCCTGGTCGATCGTCGCCGGGAGTCCGGTAACCAGCGCTCACCGTTCGGTCGAGGCGGCGCCGCAGGCGCTGGCGCGGAGCGCCACTGTCCTCCGAAGGGCGGTACGGCGGGCCGCCGGCGGAAGAGGCGCCGACGTCGTCAGCCTGCTCCGACCCGCGCCCGGGCGCACGCCACGAGCGCCGCCAGGTCGAGGTCGTAGGCGGGACCCCCCGCGTGCTCGTAGGCCTCCAGGTGGCTCGCTCCGCGATCGACGAGCCGGCGGGCTCCGACGGCGTTGCCGCGCTCGTGGTGGGTCAGGCCCACGCACAGCTGGGCCAGCCCCTGCCAGAGCTCTCGTTCCTCGTCCGGGCACGACTTCCACCGGACCTCGAGCGCCTCGTGCGCCGCGAAGGGGCGCCCCTCGTCCAGCAGGGCGCGGGCGTACGCGAGGGTCTCGTCGGGAGGGAGCGGCTCCTCGGAGATGGGCTCGACGCCCGGTGCGCCGTACGGTAGGGGGCGTCCGAGCGCGTCGCGGGGCCGGGCCTGCTCGGCGCGTCCCCGGTCGTTCCGATCGCGGTCGCCGACCACGTCAGGCCCGTTCCGCGGCCGGCATCACGGGCGGAGCCTTGTCGCGACGAGGGTACGACGACCTGGCCGGCCGCTGGTCGTGCATGGTTCTCCTTCCGTCGCACGGACATCATCCACCGTACGGACCGCCGTGCTGGCGGACCGCTCCGGCGGTAGGTCCCGGGCCATGTGTGGCGACAGCAGGGCTCGCCCGCGCGACGTCACCGGATCGGGCAGGGTCAGACGACGGTCCAGGTGTCGCCGGAGCCGATGAGCGCGGCGAGCCGGTCCGAAGGGTCGCCGGGGGAGGCCTCCTGCGCCTGCTGCTGCGCCGTGCCGACCTGGGCGCGGGCCTGGTCGTCGTAGGTGGGTCGTTCGACCTGGCGGAAGATGCCGATGGGTGCCTGGTGGAGGTAGTCGGACGCGGTGAGCCGGGAGATGGCGAAGGCCGTGGAGGGGTCGGGGTTGTGGGCGTCGTGGACGAGGATGTCGGCGTCGTCGACGTCGGCGGCGGTGACGACCTTGACGCCGCCGGTGCCTTCGGGGCCGGCGTCGCGGATGACGGCCTTGGAGCCGAGGCCGTTCTCGTCGGGGGCGCCGAAGCGGATCTGCTGGCCGTGGACGAGGGGGATGATGGCCTCGCCCTTGGACTCCTTGTAGTCGCCTTGGCCCTTGATGGCGTCGAAGGCGCCGTCGTTGAAGATGGGGCAGTTCTGGTAGATCTCGACCAGCGAGGTCCCGCGGTGGGCGGCGGCCGCGGAGAGCACCGAGGTGAGGTGCTTGCGGTCGGAGTCGATGGTGCGGGCCACGAAGGAGGCCTCGGCGCCGAGGGCGAGGGAGACGGGGTTGAAGGGGTGGTCCAGGGAGCCCATGGGGGTGGACTTGGTGACCTTGCCCGGTTCGGAGGTGGGGGAGTACTGGCCCTTGGTGAGGCCGTAGATGCGGTTGTTGAACAGCAGGATCGTCATGTTGACGTTGCGGCGCAGGGCGTGGATGAGGTGGTTGCCGCCGATGGAGAGGGCGTCGCCGTCGCCGGTGACGACCCAGACCGAGAGGTCTTCTCGGGCGGTGGCGATGCCGGTGGCGATCGCGGGTGCGCGGCCGTGGATGGAGTGCATCCCGTAGGTGTCGAGGTAGTACGGGAAGCGGCTGGAGCAGCCGATGCCGGAGACGAAGACGATGTTCTCGCGGCGCAGGCCGAGGTCGGGGAGGAAGCCCTGGACGGCCTTGAGCACGGCGTAGTCGCCGCAGCCGGGGCACCAGCGGACCTCCTGGTCGGAGGAGAAGTCCTTGCCGGTCTGGGCCTGGTCGGTGGTGGGGACCAGCTCGGTGCCCGAGCGGGCGCCGGGGTACGGCAGGTCTGCGGTGGTGGTCATGCGCGCTCCATCTCCTCGAGGTGCTGCAGGAACTCGTGCTCGAGCTGCTCGGCGCCGAACGGCATGCCTCGCACGCTGGTGAGTCGGCGGACGTCGACGAGGTAGCGGTCCCGCAGCAGGCTCGCCAGCTGCCCCAGGTTCATCTCAGGACACACCACCCGGTCGTAGCGCTCCAGGATCTCTCCGAGGTCTTCCGGAAGGGGGTTGAGGTGACGCAGGTGCACGGTTGCGACCGAGAGGCCACGTTGCCGGACCCGACGGGCTCCGGCGCTGATCGGCCCGAAGGTGGACCCCCAGCCGACGACGAGCAGCCGAGCGTCGCCCGTGGGGTCGTCGGCCTCGAGCGCAGGCAGGCTGCGAGCGATGCGGTCGACCTTCTGCTGTCGGGTCCGCACCATGTGCTCGTGGTTGGCCGGGTCGTAGGAGATGTCCCCGGAGCCGTCCTTCTTCTCGAGCCCGCCGATCCGGTGCTCCAGGCCGGGCGTGCCGGGGACCCCCCACGGGCGGGCGAGGGTCTCCTCGTCGCGCAGGTACGGCCAGAAGTCCTTCTCCTCCGTCCCGTCCTCGAGCGTCTTGACGACGTGGTTGCGCTCGGTGGCGAAGTCCGGCTCGATCGTCGGGAGATCGGCGACGTCGGGGATCCGCCACGGCTCGGACCCGTTGGCGAGGTAGCCGTCGGAGAGCAGCATGACGGGGGTGCGGTAGGTGATCGCGATCCGCGCCGCCTCGAGAGCGGCGTCGAAGCAGTCGGCGGGGGACTGAGGTGCGACGATCGGAACCGGCGCCTCGCCGTTGCGTCCGTGCATCGCCATCAGCAGGTCGGCCTGCTCGGTCTTGGTCGGCAGGCCGGTCGAGGGTCCGCCGCGCTGCACGTCGATCACCACCAGGGGCAGCTCGAGCATCACCGCGAGCCCGACAGTCTCCGCCTTCAGCGCCACACCGGGGCCCGAGGTGGCCGTGACGCCGAGCACGCCGGCGTACGACGCGCCGAGCGCGGCGCCGACCGCGGCGATCTCGTCCTCCGCCTGGAAGGTGGTGACGCCGAGGCTCTTGTGCTTGCTCAGCTCGTGCAGGATGTCGCTCGCCGGGGTGATCGGGTAGGCGCCGAGGAAGACCGGTAGCCCGGACTGCACACCGGCGGCGACCAGACCTTGGGAGAGCGCGACGTTGCCGGTGATGTTCCGGTAGGTACCCGCGGGTACCTCCGCGGGCGCGACCTCGTAGCTCACCGCGAACGCCTCGGTGGTCTCGCCGAAGTTCCAGCCTGCCTTGAAGGCCGTGATGTTGGCGTCCCGGATCGCTGGAACTTTGGCGAACTTGCGCCCAAGGTGCGCGACGGTCCCCTCGACCGGGCGTCCGTACATCCAGGAGACGAGGCCGAGGGCGAACATGTTCTTCGCCCGCGCGCTGTCCTTGCGGGAGAGCCCGAACTCCTTGACCGCCTCGACGGTCACGCCGGTCATGTCGACGGCGTGCACCTGCAGCTCGTCGAGCGTCCCGTCCTCGAGCGGGCTCTCGGCGTAGCCGGCCTTGGTCAGGTTGCGACTGGTGAAGTCGTGGGTGTCGACGATGACGGTGGCGCCGGGGCGCAGGTCGGCGACGTTGGCCTTCAGCGCGGCGGGGTTCATCGCCACCAGGACGTCGGGTCGGTCGCCGGGGGTGAGGATGTCGCGGCTGGCGAAGTGCACCTGGAAGGACGAGACGCCGGGGATGGTCCCCTGGGGTGCGCGGATCTCGGCGGGGAAGTTCGGCAGTGTCGAGAGGTCGTTGCCGAAGGCGGCGCTCTCGGCGGTGAACCGGTCCCCGGTCAGCTGCATCCCGTCGCCGGAGTCGCCGGCGAAGCGGATGACGACTCGTTCGAGCTGGGTCCGTTCGGTGGTGGACTGGCCGTGCACGGTGCCTCCTCGTCGAGCGGGCAGATCTATGCGAATAGTTAATACTAAATGCGATCTCGGCAGAAGGCTAGCGGTGCGAGTGGAAAGTCATCTGACGCCGTTCCTTTTCATGCATATGATTGCTATGGTCTGGGTGACAGAGAAGCGAGTCAGAGCCGACCGAACGATCTGAGGGAGTGTCCAGCATGGCTGCGGAGAAGCGGAGCGCGAGCACCTACATCGACGGACGTTGGTGCGACGGTGCCGCGGGGGAATCCTTCGTGTCGACCAATCCCGCGACCGGCGTGGCCCTCGGTGAGACCGTGACCAGCTCGGTGGAGCAGGTCGACCAGGCGGTCGCATCGGCGAAGGCCGCCTTCGAGGGCGGCGAGTGGCGCTCGTGGACGCCGCAGATGCGTTCCGACGTCATCCTCAAGCTCGCCGACATCCTCGAGCGCGAGCGGGAGCCGCTGTCGCGGCTCATCGCCTCCGAGGTCGGCACTCCTGTCGCCGCGTGCCGCAGCATGCAGGTCGGTGGCCCGATCGAGGTGCTGCGTTGGTATGCGACCATGGCCCTGAAGGGCCCGCGCGGCGGCTACGAGCAGGCGCTGCCGCACTACAACACGCCGGTGGCATCAGGCAGCCTCCTGCACTATGAGCCGGTCGGGGTCATCGCCTGCCTGCCGGCCTACAACTACCCGCTCAACCTGCTGGTCTGGAAGCTCGGCGGTGCGCTGGCCAGCGGCTGCACCGCGGTCGTCCTGCCCTCCCCGCAGGGCATGTGGAGCACGCTGCGGATCATGGAGCTCGTCGACGAGCTCGGACTCCCGCCCGGTGTGGTCAACCTCGTCACCGGCGGGCCGGACGTCGGCATCCGCCTCACCGGGCACCCGGACGTCGACATGGTCTCGTTCACCGGCTCGGACGCTGTCGGTGCTCAGGTGATGTCCCAAGGCGCGCTCGGCTCGGTCAGCAAGGCCGTCCTGGAGCTCGGCGGCAAGAGCCCCAACATCGTGCTTCCCAGTGCGGACATCTCCGCGACCGTGGCCGCCTCGATCCTGCGCTTCGCCCGCAACGCCGGTCAGGGCTGCGCGGCCTGGAGCCGCGTGCTGGTGCCGGAGGACAAGGTGGACGAGTTCTGCCGGCTGGCGGACGAGTTCATCGCCACCGTCAAGGTCGGGGATCCGCTCGAGGAGGACAGCGTGGTCGGCCCGGTGATCTCCGCGGCTCAGCGCGAGAAGGTCGAGGGCTGGGTCGCCGAGCTCCTCGAGTCGGGCGCGAGCTGGGGTGCTGGAGGCGGCCGCCCGGAGAACCTCGATGACGGGCACTACGTGCGCCCGGGCCTGCTGCGCGACGTCGATCCCGACCACCCGCTGGCCGACACGGAGTTCTTCGCCCCCATCGGGATGATCTTCGGCTACCGCGACGTCGACCACGCCGTCGAGCTGGCGAACAAGTCGCGCTACGGCCTGGCCGGCAACGTCTTCGGCCAGCTGGACGAGGCGATCGAGGTCGCCCGCCGCATCCGCGCCGGAACGGTGACCGTGAACGGCGGTGCTGGCATGCGCCCGGACGCCCCGTGGGGGGGCCCCGGTCGCAGCGGCGTGGGTCGCGAGCTCGGGGAGGACGGCTACGCGGAGTTCTTCGAGGTCAAGCACATCCAGTACGCCCTCGCCGGGATCACGAAGCCGCCGGGCACCTGAGCCCGACCCGACCACTCCCGAGGACCACAGAAAGGCACGCACATGCTGTTGAAGGACAAGGTCGCGCTCGTGACCGCTGGCGCTTCTGGGATGGGACGCTCTGGTTCCGAGTTGTTCGCAGCCCACGGCGCCCACGTGTACGTCGTGGACGTGAACCAGGAGGCGGCCGACGAGGTCGTCCAGGGCATCGAGGCGCAGGGTGGCTCCGCGACCGCGGCGGTGGTCGACGTGCGCGACCTGGATGCCCTCGAGGCGCTGGCCGACCGCGTGGTCTCCGAGCACGGGAAGCTCGACGTGCTCTACAACAACGTCGGCATCCCGGGCGCCGCCGGCCTCGCCATGTCGGTGGAGGAGTGGGACACCGGGATCGAGATCAACGCCCGGGCGAGCTTCTTCCTCTCCGGCTACCTGACCGACGCGTTGAAGGCCGCCGACAAGGCGTCGGTGATCTTCACCAGCTCGACGTCGGGTCTCGTCGGCTCGCCGTTCAGCCCGATGTACTCCTTCACCAAGGGCGGCGTCATCGCGCTGGTGCGCTCGATGGCGCTGGCCCTGGCGCCCGATGGCATCCGCGTCAACGCCATCGCCCCTGGGTCGGTGGAGACGCCGGGCCTGCCCGCGTTCTTCCGTGCCAGCCCGGAGGAGACCGAGAAGCGCAAGGCGGCCTTCTTCGCCCAGATCCCGCTGGGCCGCGCCGCTCAGCCAGAGGAGATCGCCCAGGTCGCGCTCTTCCTCGCCAGCGACATGTCCAGCTTCGTCACCGGTGTGACGATCCCCGTTGACGGTGGCCTCACGGCCAAGTGACCCAGGACGGTCGGCTGCACCCCGGTGCGGTCGGGCCGACCGGAGAAGGAACGCACGTGGAGTTCGGCATCCTGATGGGCGACCAGCCCGTCTCCACCCCGCCCGAGGAGCACCTCGACCTGCTGCTGAGGAAGGTGGAGGCCGCGCAGAAGGCCGGCTTCACCTACCTCACCATCGGACAGCACTACCTCTACGACGGGTTCCGCTGGTTCCAGCCGGTGCCGATGCTCGCCCGCCTCGCGGCTGAGCTCGACGACCACGTCAAGATCGGGACCACCGTCCTGGTGGGACCGCTGCACCACCCGGTGGCGCTCGCCGAGGATCTGGCGACCCTGGACGTCATCACCCGCGGCAAGCTGGTCGTGGGAATCGGCACCGGCTACCTCCCGCACGAGTACGAGGTCTTCGACAAGCCCTACAAGCAGCGCTACTCGCTGCTCGAGGAGCTCATCGAGGTGATGACGAAGGTCTGGACCCAGGACCGGGTCACCCACCACGGGAAGTTCTTCGACATCGAGGACCGACCCACGCACCTGCACCCGGTCCAGAAGCCGCGCCCGCCGATCTGGCTCGGCGCGATGAAGGAGATGGGTGTGCGCCGGGCCGCCCGGCACGGCGACGTCTGGACGATCACCCCGCAGCAGACCATCGAGCAGGTCGAAGACCTCGTCGGGATCTATCTCGACGAGCGGGCCAAGCACGAGCTGCCGCTGACGAAGTTCCCGCTGCGCCGTGAGCTGATGGTCGGGTCGTCCCCCGAGGACGCGCTCCGCAAGTTCGCCGACGTGGCGCGTGTGAAGTACGTGTCGTACGCCGGCCAGGGCATGCAGCTGCTCGAGCAGGAGCGGGTGGAGCGCGAGCTCGAGGAGAACCTGAAGGACCACGTGCTTCTCGGCACCGGCGAGCAGGTGCGCGACCAGATCCGTGACATCGCCGACCGGCTCCCGATCGGTCCGTTGCTGATCCGCCCGCACTGGCCCGGCATGGACATCGAGCAGACCGTCGCCTACCTCGAGCACGTCGGTCGCGAGGTCGTCGAGCCGCTGAAGGAGCTCGAGAGCATCGGCTTCGACGAGCTGGAGGCACGCACCGGCTGACCACGCCGAGTGCCTCCGCACACCCCCAGGACGAGGGCCGCCCGGTTCACCGCGCGGCCCTCGTCGTGTGCGTGGGCGAGATCAGCGCTGTCCGTCAGCCCTGCAGCACGTGCCCGCCGTCGACCACGAACTCGGCGCCGGTGCAGTAGGCGGAGTCCGGCCCGGCGAGGAAGGAGACCATCCCCGCGACCTCCCAGGAGTCGGCTCGACGACGGATGGGCTGCCGCGCGAAGACGTCGTCCGGGAGTCCTTCGGTCATCTCCGTCCGGACCGGCCCCGGGTGCACCGAGTTGACCCGCACCCCGGTCCCGGTCATGTCCTGAGCGGCAGCCTTGGTCATGCCGCGGATCCCCCACTTCCCGGCGACGTAGGCCAGCTGATTGGGCTTGGCGACAAGCCCGGCGACCGAGGAAATCGTGATCGCCGAGCCGGCACCGCCCTTCGCCATGAGCGGCAGGACGTGCTTGAGCGCGAGGAACGTCCCCACCACATTGACCTCGTGGACCAGGCGGAAGTCATCCAGCGAGCAGGACGTCACCGAACCGAACCGGAGGATCCCCGCAGAGGTCACGAGTGCCGTCACCGGCGCGTCGCCCTCGCCCAGCTCGCGGGCGAGCTCCTCCCACGCGGGCTCGTCGGTCACGTCGAAGCGCGTGCACGGACCCGCGCCGCCGACGCCGGGCTCCGCGAGGTCGAGCCCCCGAACCTCGAACCCGTCTGCGGCAAGTCGGCGCGCACAGGCCCGGCCGATACCGCTCGCGCTACCGGTCACCACCGCGATGCCCATCGGCGCCGAGCTGGTGGTCACTGCATGAGCCCGGGGAGCCACACGACGTACTCAGGGAAGAAGACGAGCGAGAGGGCGAAGGCGATCGCGATGGGGTAGAACCAGGCGATGCCCTGGATGACCTCTCCCAAGGACATCTTGACGTCGGCGTCCCAAGCGATCCGGTGCACGATGTAGATGAGGATGCCCACGGGCGGGGTCAGCACGGCGAGCTCGCCCATGAGGACCACGAAGACGCCGAAGACGATCGGGTCGACGCTCAGGGTGATCGCGATGGGGAGCAGGATCGGCACGGTGATCAGCATCATCGGGACCGGGTCCATGAAGGTGCCGAGTGCGAGGTAAAGCACCAGCACGAGCAGCATGAAGCCGATCGGACCGGTGTTCGCGTCTTGGAGGAACTCCGTGAAGATCCGAGGAATGCCGCTCACGGCCATGAACCGGCCGAAGATGTGGCCGCCGATGATGATCAGGAAGATGCTGCCGGACGCGATCACGGTGCTCCTGATCGCGCCGGGAAGGGTCTCGAGCAGCGTGCCGAGGCCCTTGGTGAGCGCCACCATCACGGCCGCGCTCAGTGCGCCGAAGGCTCCTGCCTCCGTCGGCGTGAAGATCCCGAGGTAGAGCCCGCCCAGGACGACGGCGATCAGGACCAGCACCGGCCAGATGCCGGCGCTCTCGCGCGCTCGCTCACCGAAGGCCTGCCGGGACCCGCCGCGACGCGGTGCGAGTCCCGGCAGCGTGAGGACGAGTGCCACCATCGCGATCGCGTAGGCGACGTGCAGCAGGACTCCCGGGAGCATGCCGGCCATCAACTGCTGCCCGACAGGGACTTGGGCGATCCCGGCGTAGACCACCAGCAGAATGCTCGGCGGGATCAGCTGGCCGCCGGACCCGGCCATGAGGACCGACCCCGCGGCGAAGCGCCGGTCGTAGCCGGCCTTGACCATCTCCGGGATGCCGGTGCGTCCCAGCGAGTAGACGATGCCGGTGGTGGACCCGCTCGCGGCACCCATCGCCGCGCCGGCGAAGTTCGTGCTCACGGCGAGGCCAGCCGGCGTACGGCCGACCATGGCCCGCACCGCAAGGTAGATGTCGGCGCCGAGCCCGCTGCGCTCGAGCAGGATGCCCATCAGGACGAACATCGGGATCACGCTGAGGGTCCAGCTGCTGGTGCTCGACCAGGCAGTCTCGCGGAGGCTGTTCATGGCGCCGGCGGTGGTCCCGGTGAAGGCCCATAGGCCGACGAGACCGACGGCGGCGAGGGCGATGCCCACGGGAACCCGGAGGAACATGAGCCACAACAGCGCGACGAGGGCGGAGCCGGCGATGTTGAGCGGGGTCGCCCCGCTGAACATGACGAAGACGCAGTAGCCCAGCACGATCGGGCTGGTGAGGACGAAGACGGCGGCCGCTCGGCGCCCGCGGCGAGGTCCGGTGGGCTCAGCGTTCGCGGGGGCCGGGGCCTCGGTGGTCACGCTCATCAGATGCTCCTTGCCTTCCCTGCGCCCCGACGAGCGGCGTCGCGGGCCTCGCGCTCCAGCTTCGCGAGCTCGTACTCGACCTCGGCCGCGGGCTTTTCGCTCGGACCTCTCCGGACCACCTCGACAGCGCTCAGGAGACAGGCGAGGGCGAAGCCGGCGAACCCGAGGGGGACCAGGAAGCGGAAGGGCCACAGCGGACGGTTGCCGATGGGCGCGTACTCGCCGGACGCCGTCTTGCTCAGGGCCTCCTCCCAGCCGAACCAGGCGAAGAGCACGCCCACGCCGGCGACGGCGAGGAGGACCAACACGTCCACGACCTGGCGCAGACGTCCGGGAACGGCATCGGCCACGAAGTCGACCTGGATGCGCCCGCCTGCCCGCTGCGCGAGGGCGACGCCGGCGAAGGCGATCGTGACCATGAACCACGACGCCACCATGTCGTTGGCCCCGGTGATGCCCGAGCTGGCCAGGTAGCGGAGGAGCACGTCGACCACCACGACGCCGAGGAGGGCTACCACCCCCACCCCGCCGAGGACGGCGTAGAACGTCCACACCGCGTCGAGGGCCCGGCCCAACCGGGACGGTCTTCTCGAGTCGCGCTCACCGGTCGCGCTCATGACGTGCTTCCCGCCCGGTCTCAGGACTCGTCGATGTCGAACGCCTCGGCCATCACCGCGTCGAGCCACGGGTCGAGGTCGACCTCAGGCGCCTGTGTCGGGTCCTCGAGAGAGTCCAGGAACCCCTGCAGGCCGGTGTAGTCCGTGGCGAAGCCGAGGTCCTCGACGATGCCGAGCCACTTCTCGTGCGCGGCCTCGTACTCGTCGAGCAGCGCCTCCGGGTCCTCCACGCCCTCCGGGGCGTCCGCGGCCATCGCGTCGAGCACGGTCGCCTGGTGGGCGGTGATCTTCTGCTGCACCGCCGGGTCCGGTTCGCCGAACTGGACGCCGTTGTCCTCGGCTTGGGTGGCGAACTGCCAGTAGACCTCGATCTGAGCCTGGACGAACGTCTCGAGCCACGCCCGGGTGCCGGCGTACATGTGCTCCTGCTCGTCCGCGTCCAGGCTGTCCCAGGCGGTGTTGCTGATGGTCACGCCGTCCTGGTTCCACCCGTTGAACTGCAGCGGCACGTAGTGCCCGCCGAGCTCCCAGAGCCCGGAGAGGACGTAGTGGGTCGGGTAGGTCATGACGCAGTCGACGACGCCGCGCTGGTAGCCCTCGTAGATCTCCTCGGGCAGGAGGGTCACGGGGTTGGCGCCGAGGTTCTCGACCTCCTCGGCCCACGCCTGGCCGGCGATGCGGATCTTGCGGCCCTGGAAGTCCGAGAGCTCCTCGATCGGCTCCTTGCACAGGAGGTCGTACTGCTGGACCAGTGCCATCGGAGCGATGTAGCGGATGCCCTGGGACTCGAGGTCGCTGTCGAGCGCGCCGGTGTCGACGGCGAACTCGAGGTGCGCACCGATCTTCTGCAGGAGTCCGGCCGGGAAGGCGCCGGTGTTCAGGAAGGACGCCGAGCTGAGCCAGTTGATGACGGGGAACTCCGCCGGCGACGCCGGAGGTTGGACGCGACCCATGTCGAGCAGCCCGTCGTTCATGGCAGCCGCGAGCTCGTCGGTGGGCGCCACGCTGTTGGACCAGAAGTACTCGAAGTCCACGGCGCCGTCGGTGGCCTCGGTGACGTAGTCGCCGTAGGCCTGGCTCGCGTCCGCGAAGTAGTTCCCCGGGGCGTAGATGTCCTGGAACTTGAGGGTCGTGCTCCCGTCGTCGCTCGTGGAGCCGGCGCCATCCCCGGCACACGCGCTGAGGAGCGCGGCTGCCGCGAAGGTCGAGCCAAGAACTGCGAGGCGGTGCTTGCGTGCGGACATGAGGACCTCCTGCTGGTGTATCAACCCGACCATCGTGACCTGGTTCACTGCCAACCATATGCATGATTACTCTAGATAGGGAAGAGGGTCCCTCGTCGAGAGGGCCGCTGCCCTGGTCGCGGGAACAGATGGAGGAGTCCGTCATGGAACAGCTCGAACGCGCGCAGTCGCTGCTGGAGAGTCGGGTCGCCCGGTTATACGCGCGCTACGCGGAGGCGGTGGACGCCGGCGACATCGAGGCGTTGCGCAAGCAGGTGACCGACGACGTCGCGATCACGCGGCCCGGAGGGGAGGCGGCGGGGGTCGAGGCTTTCCTGGACGTCTACCGCCAGGTCGTCGCGCAGGGGGTGCCGCTGACCCAGCACTCCGTGACGAACATCGTGGCCGAGCAGGACGGTGAGGTCGTCCAGGCGCGGGCGTACTTCCGTGCGATGTTCTTCGAAGCCGAGAGCACCCGCGTGGTGGTCGGCCGCTACGTCGACGACTTGGTGGAGGTGGCGGACGAGCTCCGCTTCGCGCACAAGCGCAACCACGTCCAGCGCGTGGTGACGCTTCCGGCCGCCACGGTGGTGGGCGCATGACCGGGACGGCCGGGCGCGCGGGCGCGGTGGTCGTGACCGGGGCCGCCCAGGGGCTCGGCCGCGGCATCGCCGAGGTCCTGGCGGGTCACGGGCGGCCGGTGGTCCTGGTCGACCGCGCCCCGGCGGTCTCGGACGTCGCAGACGCGCTGGGTCCCGAGCATGCGGCGGTGGTCGGTGACGTCCGTGACGTCGATGTCCTCGAGCGGGCGTGCTCCCTCGGTGGCTCGACCTCGGGTGGGCTCGGCGGCGCGGCCTTCAATGCCGGAGTTGCGGCGCCTGGGGCGTCGCTGGACTACGACATGGACGACTGGGACCGCGTGCTCGACGTCAACCTGCGGGCTGTGTTCGTGGGCGCCCGGGTGGTCCGTCGGCACCTGCCGCACGGCGGGTCGATGGTCGTGCTGAGCTCGATCTGCGCGGTCCAGGGGTTCGCCGCACGCGCTTCCTACTGCGCCTCGAAGGCGGGGGTGGAGGGGCTGGTCCGGTCGCTGGCGACCGAGTGGGCCGCCGACGGCGTGCGCGTGAACGCCGTGGCTCCGGGCACGATCGCGACGGAGATGCAGCAGGAGATGGTGGCGAGCGGTCGCGCCTCGCTGGACGGGTACCTCGCACGGATCCCGATGGGTCGGGTGGGGCAGCCAGGCGAGATCGGGGACGCGGTTGCCTGGCTGCTGAGCTCGCGCTCCTCCTACGTCACCGGGGCAGTCCTTCCCGTCGACGGCGGCTGGGCCGGGGCGGGCCTCCCCGCGCAGGCGTGACCAGGCGCGCGGCGCGAGCCGGGTGGACAAGCCCGTGCTAGCGCCGCGCCAGCCGATCTGGAGCTCAGTCCTCGGTGGGCCGCTTGAGCATCAGCCCGGCCCGGTGGGCGATGTGGACGAGCTCGTCGCGCTGGTTGTAGCCGCGGTGCTCGAAGCGGACGATGCCCGAGTCGGTGCGGCTCTTCGACTCCCGCTTGTCGAGGACCGTGGTCTCGGCGCGCAGGGTGTCGCCGTGGAAGACCGGGTTCGGGAAGTCGAACTTCGTGTAGCCCAGGTTGCCGAGCGTGGTGCCCATGGTGAGGTCGTAGACAATCATCCCGCCGATGAGCCCGGCGGTGTAGAGGCTGTTCATCAGGCGCTGCCCATGCGGCTGCGTGGCCATGTACTCGGCGTCGAGGTGGATGGGCGCCGGGTTCATCGTGATGGAGGTGAACAGGATGTTGTCCATCTCGGTGACCGTGCGGCTCCAGGGGTGCGCGAACTCCTGGCCGGACTCGAACTCTTCAAACCACATGCCCGGCATCGCGGGGCTCCTCTCGAGAGATTCGGTAGACGTCGCAGTCTAGAACAATCATGCGCATAGATTCTAGTGGCTTGTGGTCGCGCCGGCCGGCCTGCGATGCGCAGGGTGCATCCGGATCAGCAGCGCGAGGCTGAGGGTGCTCACGAACAGGCACAGCCCGAAGCCGGGGACCAGGCTGCCGGTGAGGTCCTTCAGCGACCCCATGAGGAAGGGGCCTAGGGCCCCGGCGGTGAACGAGAAGAGCATCGCCATGCTGCTGAGCCGGGTGGCGTCCTGCGGGGAGACTGCCTCGTCCTGCACCTTGACGAGGGCCAGGCTGCTGGCGCCGCCGATGCCGAAGCCGGCGAGGAGCAGGCCGGGGAGCGCCAGTGCCCGGGGGTCGATCGTGAGGAGCAGCAGGCCGAGGGTCGAGGTGAGCATGACGGTGGCGAAGACGCCGCGCCGACCGGGGCTCCGGTCGGTGAGCGGCGTCAGCGTCAGCATCGAGAGCAGCTGGACGACCTGGAACATGACGAGGTTCACGGCGGCTCGGGCCGGGCTGATCCCGACCTCGATGAAGAGGCTGGGGAGCCAGGCGATCACCCCGAAGCCCAGGAACATCGGTACGCCGTAGACCGCGGTGACGAACCACGCCCGCCCCTCGCGCAGGGGCAGCGACAGCCTCACGCGCGGTCCGGCGGCCTCCGGCATCCCGGCGCCCTTCGCCCGGGCCGCTACCAGAGCCGCGACGAGCAGCAGCGCCGGAACGCCCCACAGCGCCAGCGCCACCCGCCACCCGCCGAGGCCGCCCGCGAGGGGCTGGGCCGTGCCGGCGGCCACGGCCACGCCCAGCGCCATGGAGGTCGAGTAGATGCCCGTCGCCAGCCCGCGCAGGCGCGGGAGGTGGTGCGCGATGAACGCCGGCGTCAGGGTCGAGAGGACGCCCAGCGCGCCCCCGATGAGACCGGCCGAGACGACGAGCGGGACCGCGCTGCCGATGGCCAGGCGGGAGAGCTCGCCCATGCTCAGCGCCACCAGCATGACGATCATCGCCCCGTCGGTCCCCAGCCGGGATGACAGCGCGTGGCCGAGCGGGGCACAGATCGCCATGGCGAGCACCGGCAGGGCGGTCAGCAGGCTCGCGGTGGTCGCGCTGAGTGCGAGGTCGTCGCTGATGACCGGGATGAGCGGAGGTGTCACGCCGAAGATGGCGCGGACGTTCACCCCGATCGCAACGACCAGGGCGAGTGCGACCCACGCCGGCAGTCGGCGGCTGCCCGCGGGACGGCGGCCTCGCGGGTCGGCGGCGAGGCTGGGGTCCAACGGGGTCAGTCCAGGGCGTCGAGCGGTCCGCCGACGGCCGTCCGGGCCGCCACGACGTCCTTCGTCGCGTCCACCCCGAGCCACGCCGTCAGGAGCCCGTCCCTGCTCCACCGAGCGCGGGCCAGGGAACCGTCGGTGCGCCGGTCGACGGTGACGGTGTCCTCGGGGCCGTGCGAGCCGACGTACTGGAGCTTGTGGCCGTGCTGGTCGGACCAGAAGTAGGGAACGGGATCGTGGGCGGGTCCGTCGTCCCAGCTGAGCAGGCTCATCGCCGCGACGGTGGCGGACGTGCTCGCCTCGTCCCAGTGCTCCACCACGCGGTGCGCGCCGGCGTGGCTCGACCAGCGCTGCGCCACGTCGCCCAGGGCCACGACGCCGTGGACGTTGGTGCGGCAGCGGGTGTCGGTGAGGATCCCGCGGTCGGTCTCCACCTGCGAGGACGCCAGCCAGGAGACGTCCGGGCGGACGCCGATGCCGGTGACGACGACGTCGGCCGGCAGCACGGCGCCGGCGGCGAGGTGCACGCCGTCAGGCTCGACCGAGGCGACGGCGGTGCCGGTGCGCAGGTCCACGCCGTCCCACCAGGCGCGGGTGGCCGCACCGACCTCGGCGCCGAGGGCGCCGGCCAGCGGCTCGGGACCGTACTCGAGACAGGTGACCCGGCAGCCGCTCGTCCGGGCGACGGTGGCCACCTCGGCTCCGATCCAGCTGGCGCCGATGACCACCACCCGGGCGCCCGGGACGAGGGCGGCACGCAGGCGCAGCGAGTCGTCGAGGGTGCGCAGCGTGAGCTGCCGGCCCTCGCCGGGAAGGGTGAGGGGCTCGGCGCCGGTAGCGAGAGCGAGGCGGTCGTACGCGATCTGCCCGGCGGTCGTGGTGACGGTGCGCGAGCCGGTGTCGAGTGCGGTGGCGCGGGTCCCGAGCCGGAGGTCGACGGCAAGCTTCTCCACGTCGAAGGGCAGTGCGGCGTCATCGCGCTCGCCGGCGAGGACCTCCTTGGACAGTGGCGGGCGGTCGTACGGCGGCACGTCCTCCGCGCCGACCACGGTGAGGGCGCCACGGAACTTCTTGCGCCGCAGGACCGCACAGACCCGGGCGGTGGCCAGGCCGCCGCCGACGACGACGACCCGTCCCTCGGCCAGGTCGAGCGGTGCCTCAGTGGCCGGCCCGACGGCCGCGCTCACGACCCCGTCTTGGTGTAGTGCTCGGCGAACAGCGGGGTGTCGCCCAGCTCGCGCGCACCCGGGGTGAAGGTCACCGGGAGGCTGTGGAACCCGGCGTTGGTCCCCTGGTCGGGGTAGCTCACGGCGTTGTCCATGTCGACGACGTAGTCGCCCATCCGGCGCAGCACCTGACGGATCATCTCCCGCGCCATCGCCTTGCCGAGGTGGGAGCCGGCGCAGCGGTGGATGCCCAGCCCGAACGCCACGTGGCGGTTGGGCCAGCGGGTGATGTCGACGGTGTCGGGGTTCTCGAACTGCTCGGCGTCGCGGTTGGCCGAGGCCCACGAGAGCAGTGCGCGGTCGCCCTTGCGGACCGGGCAGCCGTGGAACTCGGTGTCCTCCATGATCGTGCGCGCCAGGGCCTGGGTGGGCGAGAAGACCCGGAGGAACTCCTCGACCGCCACGTCGACCATGGACGGGTCGTCGATGAGGCGCTGCCGCTCCCCGGGGTTCTGGAACAGCCAGACGAGCGACTGCGTCACCAGCGACGCGGTGGTGCCCACCCCGCCCGAGATCACGAGCTCGAGGATCGAGTAGATCTCGTCGTCGTCCATCTTCCGGCCGTCGACCTCGACGTTGATGAAGTGGGTCGTCGCGTCGTCGGCGGGGTGCTGGCGCCGGTGGGCGATGTGCTCCCGCACCGTCTTGCTGACCCAGGGCACGGCGACCTCGGCCGCGTGGGTGTACTCCGGCGATCCGGGGGCCGCCGAGACGAGGGTGTGCATGGCGTCGACGTAGTTCTGGTACTCCGACGGGTCCAGCCCGAGCCAGTCGATGGTGACCGCGGCCGGGACCGAGGCGACGATCGCCAGGTCGGCGGCGCCGCCCTCGATGATCGTGTCGAGGAAGCCGGTGACGTAGTGCTTGATGACCGCGTCGAGGTTCTCGACGGCGGCGGGGGCGGTGACCTGGTTGACCGCGCGGCGGTAGGGACGGAACGCAGGGGGGTCGAGCTCGATCGGGATGTGGAAGGCGGTCGGTGCCTTGGGGATGGTCACGGAGAGCCCCGGCCCGCCGTACTCGTCGTGCCGGCCGGACGAGAAGAGGTCGTCGTCACGGGAGGCGTCGAAGAGCGCCTTGTAGGCGGAGATCACCCAGTAGCCGCCGTGCGCCTCGGTCCAGGCCACGGGCGCCTCCTCACGTAGCTTGCGGTAGATAGCGACGTGGTTCTCGGCGTGCTCCGCCGAGTGGTGGTCGAAGTGGGCTACGGGGCAACGGGGCTCGGGCATCGGTTCACCAATCCTCCTCGGCGGCCAAGGGGCTTCCTTGGGTGAGCAGGATCATGATAATAGTTATACCCAGCATGGAGTCAAGGAGTGGAGGATCATCGTGAAGGTTGTCGCCGATCTCGACAAGTGTCAGGGCCATGGCCTGTGTCGGATGTCCGCACCCGACGTCTACGACGTGACCGACGACGAGGGTCAGGTGATCGTGAAGTTCGACGGCGCGATCCCTGAGGAGCTCGAGGACGCCGCCGCGCTGGGCGTCGACTCCTGTCCGGAGATCGCTCTCAGCATCCAGGAGTGACCCCCTGAGGGGCGCCGGGCTGCTCGCCTTCGCCCTCCTCGCCACCTCTGTGGTGATGCCCTCGCTGGTCGGCCTGCTCTCGGTCGACCTGGGCAACGACCTCGGTTTCGGGGACGCTGGCCTGGGGGCCGCTGTCTCCGCCTTCTGGCTCGTGACTGCGATCGCCGCGCCCCTGGCCGGCCGCTGGGTCGACGCCCGCGGGTGGCCCGTCGGCGCCTGTGTGGGCGCGCTCTTGACCGCCGCTGGTCTCGCGACCTGTGCACTTCTGGTGCACTCCTGGCTCGGTCTGCTCGTGGTCCTCGCCGTCAGTGGGATCGGCTACGCGTTCTGCTCGCCCACCAGCAACATCCTGGTCGTTGCCGTGGTGCCGCCCCGGCGACAGGCCTCGATCCTCGGTTTCAAGCAGACTGCGCCGCCCCTGCTCATGGCCACGGCCGGCGCCACCCTTCCGGCGCTCGCGCACGCCCACGGCTGGCGATGGGCCGTCGCCCTCGGTCTGCTGCTCCCAGTCGGGGTGCTCGTCGGCGTACGCCGACTGCTCGCGACCGGGGTCCCGGTCCGGTCGGCGCGCCCGTCCGCCGGTGTGGCGGCTCCCGTTCCCGACGGGCTCCCGACTCCTGAGCCCGCCGCGCCCCTGCGTGCGCTGCCCGTCGTGGTCGCCGCGGGACTCGGAACCCTCTCGGTGGCGACCGTCACCGGGTTCGCGGTGTTCACGCTGGTCTCGGTCGACGTGGCACCGGTGCGGGCGGCGGCTGTCGTGGCGGTCGGCAGCCTGGCCGCGGTCCTCGCCCGGGTCGCTGCCGGAAGGTTCCTGGACTCTCGGCCGGTGGAAGACCTTGCGCCCGTGCTCGTGGTCATGGGCCTCGCGGCGCTCGCGCTGGCGATGGTCGCCACTGGGACCTTCGGGAGTGCTGGAGGAGATGGGGTGTGGCGGGCCCTCGTGGTCGCGGGGGTCGCCCTCAGCCTCGTCACGGCGTGGACCTGGCCGGCTCTGTTGCTGCTGATGGTGGTCCGCCGCGCGCGCGGGCCGGGTGCGGCCAGCGGCCTGCTGCAGCTGGGCAGCGGTATCGGGTCGGCCGTCGGACCGGTCGGCTTCGGGCTGCTGTCGGGTGCGGGGAGCCGAGGGTGGGCCTGGCTCGTGATGACCGCGGCGACGGCGCTGGCGATGGTCCTCGTCGCCCGCGCCGGGCGTCCGGTTCGAGCGGTGGTGGCGGCGGAGGGGTGACATGGGCGCCGACATAGTGATAATAGTAATAAGGGAATGGGCGACGCCCTGCCGAGCACTCAGGAGGACCCGTGGACTTTGCCGTGGACGAGACGCACGAGGCGATCCGAGACGCCGTGCGGGCCATGTGCGCGAAGTTCGACGACGACTACTGGATGCGGCAGGACGAGAAGCACGAGTTCCCCTGGGACTTCTACAACGCCGTCGCCGAGGCCGGCTGGCTCGGCCTGAGCATCCCCGAGGAGTACGGCGGCGGTGGGCTCGGCGTCACCGAGGCCGCCATCGTCGAGCGGGAGATCTCGGGCTCGGGCGCCGGCATGGCCGGCTGCTCCGCCGTGCACATCGGCATCTTCGGCTTCGAGCCGCTGATCCGGCACGGCAGCGACAGCCTCAAGGAGCGCTTCCTGCCCCGCGCCGTGAGCGGCGACCTGCACGTCTCCTTCGCCGTCACCGAGCCGGACGCGGGCACCGACACGCTCAACCTGCAGACCTCCGCCCGCAAGGTCGACGGCGGCTGGCTGGTCAACGGCAAGAAGGTCTGGATCACCAAGGCGCAGGAGGCAGAGCGGATGTTCCTCCTGGTGCGGACCTCGGCGCGGGAGGGCAAGGCGCACCGCGGGCTGACGCTGATGTTCGCCACCCTCGACCCTGAGGCCGTGCAGATCCGCGAGATCCCGAAGCTGGGGCGGCATGCGGTCGACACCAACGAGCTCTTCATCGACAACCTCTTCGTAGCCGACGAGGACGTCATCGGTGAGGTCGGCGAAGGTTTCAAGGTCATCCTCGGCGGCCTGAACGCCGAGCGGGTGATCTCCGCCAACGCTGCCCTCGGTCTGGGGGAGGCCGCGCTGCGCCGTGCGACGGCGTACGCCAAGGAGCGGGTGGTCTTCGGCCGTCCGATCGGCCAGAACCAGCTGATCGCCGGGCAGCTCGCCGAGGCCCGGATCCGCCTGGACGCCGCCACCGTGATCTGTGACAAGGCCGCATGGATGGTCGACCACGACATCCCGTGCGGGCGCGAGGCCAACGAGGCGAAGTTCCTGGCCAGCGAGGCCGGGTTCAACGCCGCCGACGTCGCGATCAACGTGCACGGGGGTTACGGCTACGCCCGGGAGTACCACGTGGAGCGCTACTTCCGGGAGTCGCGCCTGAACCGGATCGCGCCGATCAGCCAGGAGATGGTCCTCAACTACATGGCCGAGCACGTGCTCGGCCTGCCTCGCAGCTACTGACCGCCGGCGACCGACCGCTGACCGGAGGGTGAGATGACCAGCACCAGCGACGACCTGCTTCGCAGCCTCGAGCTGCAGCGTGCCGGCGAGGTCGTGCTGCACCGCTACCAGCGGCTCGTCGACCAGAAGGACCTCGACGGTCTCGCCGCGTCGGTCAGCGACGACGTCGTGATCCAGCGCCAGGGGGGCGAGGCGTGGCACGGCCGGGGCAGGTTCCGCGACTTCTACCGCCGCTTCACCGAGTCGGACGTGGTGGTGGCCCACCACATGGTCACCAACCTGCAGGTCACGGACCTGCGGCCGGACGGCGCGCCCGACAGCATCCGGATCGACTCCTGCTTCCTGGCGATCACCACGCACGAGAGCGGGGAGGCCCGGATGATGTGGGGCCGCTACTGCGACGACGCCGTGCGCAGCGACGACTCCTGGCTTATGTCGGCCAAGCGGATCGCCCTCGTCCGCACGGCCTTCATCGAGGAGTCCGCCCTGGCGCCCGCCGACATGGTCTCGTTCGCCCCCCGCACCCGCTGACCCCCTGAGGAGCAACCATGAGCGCCACCCTGGAAGACCGCATCCGCCGCATCGAGGACAAGCTCGCCCTCCACGACCTGGCCCACCTCTACGGATTCGTCATGGACGAGCGCGACCTCGAGGGCCTGGGCAGCCTGTTCACCGAGGATGCCCATCTCGGCTCGGCCGACGGAGTCTTCGACGCGCGCGGCATCGACGCCATCGCCGAGACCTACCAGAGCCGGTACGACGCGCTCGGCCCCACCCACCACTTCGTGCACTCCGCGATCTCGCGCTTCGACGACACCGATCCCGACCGCGCCTACGGGCTGGTCAGCGGCCACGCGGAGGTGGTGCGCCACGGAGAGACGATGCTCGTGGCACTGCGCTACGACGACGTGTACCGGCGGACCGAGCAGGGCTGGCGGATCGCCGAGCGGGTGATGGGCTACATGTACTACCTGCCCGTCACGAGCTACGTCGAGACCATGAAGGGCGACGACCGCAGCCTGGTGTACGGCGACCCCCGCCCGGCCGACTGGCCGTCGGTGCTGCACGGCAAGGACCTCGGTTGGCTGCGCGCGCACTACACGCCCGCGTCCGGGTCCTGAGTGTTCCCGCGAGCGACCGACGGAGGAGCACGCCATGAGCGAGACGAGCCACGTGGACGTCGTGGTCCTCGGCAGCGGGTGCGCCGGCATGATGGCAGCGCTCGCCGCCGCCGACGCCGGGGCCAGCGTCGCCCTGCACGAGAAGGCGGAGCTGCTCGGCGGCACGACGGCGCTCTCGAGCGGTGTCGCGTGGCTGCCGGCGAACAGGCTCCAGGCCGAGCACGGGGTCGTGGACTCCGTCGAGCAGGGCCGCGACTACCTCACCGCGCTCTCGCACGGGATGATCCTGCCGGAGTTCACGGAGGCCTTCCTCACCACCGTCGACCCGATGCTCGACTGGCTCGAGGAGCGCACCCCGTTGCGGATGCGCCTGGTGCCGGGCTACCCCGACTACCACCCCGAGTTCCCCGGCGGGCTGCCCGGCGGCGGTCGGTCGACCGAGCCTGAGCTGTTCTCCTTCCACGAGCTCGGCGAGTGGGCCGACCGGTTCCTCGGCTCTCGCCGCTCGATGCATGTCGGCGAGACCCCCGTCGGAGGGGGCACGGGCGTGCTGACCCCCGAGGTCGAGCAGCAGCGTGCTGAGCAGCGGCTCGAGGGCCTCGGACGGGGCATGCTCGGCGCCTTGCTCAAGGGTCTGCTCGACCGCGGCGTCCGAGTCACCACCTCCAGCCGGGCCACCGAGCTCGTCGTCGAGGACGGGGCGGTCGTCGGCGTCCGCTTCGAGGGTGGCGCCGAGGTGCGCGCCACCCGCGGCGTCGTGCTGGCCACCGGCGGCTTCGAGCGCGACCCCGACCTCGTCCGCGACTTCCTGCGCGGCCCGCTGCACCACCCGCCCGGCGCCCCCAG
Source organism: Nocardioides ureilyticus (assembly GCF_051280745.1). NCBI lineage: Bacteria > Bacillati > Actinomycetota > Actinomycetes > Propionibacteriales > Nocardioidaceae > Nocardioides > Nocardioides ureilyticus. The sequence continues at coordinate 62,517 of NZ_JBNCOG010000004.1, forward strand.
CAACACCGGCGACGGCCTGCGGATGGCGATGAAGGTGGGCGCGCAGCTCGGGGTGATGCGCGAGGCATGGTGGGTCCCGGTGGTGACGATCCCTGGCACCGAGGGCGAGCAGTACTCCGGTCACGGCGTCCAGCTCGTCCAGCGCGAGCGGACGCTGCCGCGCACCATCATGGTCAACGACCGGGGCCGCCGCTTCACCAACGAGGCGGCCAACTACAACGCCCTCGGCGGTGCGTTCCACGCCTTCCACCCGACCCGGTTCCGCTACGAGAACGTGCCGGCCTGGGTCGTGTTCGACCAGGGCTTCGTCGACGAGTACGGCGGCTACGGCTTCCAGGCCGGAGAGGCCGTCCCCGACTGGATCGACCGGGCGGACTCGGTCCCGGAGCTGGCCGAGGTCGTCGGCCTGCCCGCCGACGAGCTCGGCGCCAGCGTTGAGCGCTGGAACGAGCTGTGCGCGCAGGGCCGGGACGCCGACCACGGACGCGGGGACTCGGCGTACGACGGGTGGTGCGGTGACCGCGCCTCCTACCCGTCGCCGATGGCCACCCTCGGCCCGCTCGACCGGGCCCCGTTCTACGCGACCCGCGTGCACAGCAGCGCGCTCGGCACCAAGGGCGGGCCGCGGACGACCACGGACTGCGAGGTCCTCGACGTCGACGGCCGGGTCGTGCCCGGTCTCTGGGCCGTGGGGAACGCGATGGCCGCGCCCACGGGCATGGTCTACGGCGGTGCGGGCGGCACGCTCGGGCCGGCCATGGTGTTCGGCTACCGCTGCGGGGCGTCGGTGGCGGGCAAGCCGCTCGAGCTGGAGGGAGACGCAGGATGAACGAGGGACTGATTCCCGCCAAGTGGGCCGCGCTCACCCCGCGCCACCAGGCGTTGTACGACGCGCCGGCCGACCGTCGGGTGACGTGGTCCGAGCTCGACGAGCTCGTCCGCCGGCTCGCGAACGGGCTGCTCGGCCTCGGGGTCCGGAAGGGCGACCGGGTGGCTGTGCTGTCCCGCAACAGCGTGGAGTACCTCGCCGTGTACTTCGCCGCCGGGCGCATCGGGGCCGTCACGCAACCGCTGAACTGGCGGCTCGCGGCGCCCTCGCTCGCACAGGTCGTGCGGGACGCGGCGCCGCGGGTGCTGGTCTCCCAGGACGAGTTCGGTGGTGTCGTCGCCGACCTGCAGCGGGCCGTCGACGTGGGCCACTGGCTGGAGTTCGGCGAGTCCTCCGACGGCTCGTTCCACGACCTCGTCGCGCGGTCGGCGGACCACGAGCCACTCGGCAGCGACGACGTCGGTGACGATGACCCCTTCTTCCTCCTCTACACCGGGGGGACGACCGGGGACTCCAAGGGGGTGGTGCACACCCACCGCAGCGCCGCTGCGGGCATGCTCAACCAGACCGTGGCGGAGCGGGTGGTGCCCAGCGACGTCTACATGCTCACCGGCCAGATGTTCCACATCCCCGTCGTGCTGGGGATGAACTATCTCAAGCACGGCTGCCCGCTGGTGCTGATGAACTTCGAGCCGCGCCGCGCGCTGGAGCTGATTGAGGGCGAGCGGGTCTCGGCGTTCCTGGGTGTGACGACGATGCTGAACTGGATGATGGCGCAGGACGACTTCTCCCGCTACGACCTGTCGAGCCTGCGCAACATCCAGTACGGCGGCGGCCCGATGCCGAGCCAGACCGTCCGGCAGGCGCTCGACTCCTTCCCGTGCACCCTGATCCAGGGCTACGGGCAGACCGAGGGGCCGGGCATGACGTTCCTGTCCCAGGAGGACCACCTCGACGCCGCCCGGGGCATCCGTCCCGAGCGCCTGCGCTCCTGTGGCCGCGAGGGCTTCCTGTCCATGGTCCGGCTGGTGGACCTCGACGGGAAGGAGGTCCCCCGCGACGGGCGCACACCCGGCGAGATCGTGGTGAAGTCGCCGGCCAGCATGGCGGGCTACCTCGACCGTCCCGACCTCACGGCCAAGACCATCCGGGACGGCTGGATGCACACCGGGGACATCGCCACCTGGGACGAGGACCGCTACGTCTACATCGTCGACCGGGCGAAGGACATGATCATCTCGGGCGGCGAGAACATCTACTCGGTCCAGGTCGAGGACGCGATCGCCAGCCACCCCGCCGTCCTGGAGTGCGCGGTGATCGGCGTCCCCGACGACGAGTGGGGTGAGGCGGTGAAGGGCTTCGTCGTCCTCAAGCCGGGGCAGGAGGTCACCGAGGCGGACATCATCGAGCAGGCCAGGACGCAGCTCGCCGGCTACCAGAAGCCGCGCTCGGTGGAGTTCGTCGCCGAGCTGCCGAAGGCGCCGACGGGAAAGATCCTCAAGCGGGAGCTGCGCCGTCCCTACTGGGAGGAGCGGGAGCGCAATGTCTGACTCCGAGACGCCGGTCCATGGCGCCGACTACTCCGACAGGGTCGGACGGGAGTTCCCCGGTGGGCGCTACGTCCTCGCGCCCTGGCGAACCTGGCTGGTCGCCGACGCACTCCTCGACGATCCGTGGGAGGAGACGCCTCACCCGGTGCTGGCGTGGATGGCCGGCGTCGCCGGCATGGGGATGACGTGGGACGACCTGTTCTCCTGGTTCGATGCCCACGCCACCGAAGGCCCGATGTTCGGGGAACACCGCACCACGCTGCACCGCCCGCTGGAGCGGGACGCGACGTACGACGTCTCCGGGCGGATCGTGTCGGTGGACCGCAAGGTCGGCCGGCGCGCCGGGACCTTCGACGTGGTCGGCTACGAGCTCGACCTGCACCTGGCGGGCGAGCACGTGGCCCGCTGCTACAACTCGATCGTCTTTCCCCGGAGGGCCGCATGAGCAGCGACACGAGCGCCGTCGAGGTCGGCGCGGAGATCCCGCCCCTCGAGCTGGAGGTCGACCCGGAGAGGATGAAGGTGATGGCCGCACTCCTCTCGGACCCGACTCCGATCCACTTCGACACCAGGGTGTTGGCCGAGCTCGGCATGGACGAGCGCCCGGTCAACCAAGGACCGCTCAACATGGGCTACCTGCAGACGATGCTGGCGCGCTGGGCCGGTGGACGGGACCGCTTGCTCGACTTCCGGGTCCGCTTCCAGGGCAACGTCCTGGCCGGTGACACGGTGCGGGCGACCGGTCGGGTCGCCGCGCTCCGCGACGACCCCCGGGGGCAGGTGGCCACCTGCGACATCGCGCTCGAGGTGTTGGGTGGCGACGTGGTGCTCAGCGGCACCGCCGACGTGCTCCTCGCTGACGAGGGCGGTGCGCCGGCATGACCGCGCCGCACGAGCCTGCTGCCGGGCGCCTGGGCTTCCAGCTGGCGTACGGCGACACCGACACCGTGGGCATCGCCTACTTCGACATCTACTACCGGTGGATGGAGCGCTGCTACTCGACCTGGCTCTTCGCCCACGGCATCCGCAGCGGCCAGATGGCCGACGACCTCGGTGCGGTCACGGTGGGTATCAGCTCGGGATGTCGCTACGTCGACACGGTCGAGGTCTTCGACGAGGTGGTCTGCCAGGCGGTCGCCGATCGGATCGGCACCAGCTCTTACGCGGTCGGCTTCGAGTTCACGCGCGGCGACCGGCTGGTGACCAAGGGCCAGATGGTCTTCGCGGCCCGTGACCCGCACGCATTCGGCAAGACACCGATCCCCGCGCGCCTCCTCGAGGTGCTCAAGACCCTTCCCGCGCCGCACTTCGACATCGAGGTGTGAAACCCCCACGAGCAGGAGATCCACATGACGCAGACCGACGAGCGAGCCGCCGCCTCCCTCGGCGACGCCGGACCGATCCGGAGCTTCGACAAGCTCTTCATCGGCGGCAGCTGGGTGGCGCCGTCCTCCGACGAGGTGATCGACGTGGTCTCACCGATCGACGGCCGGGTCATCGCCACTGTCCCGGCGGCGCGGCAGGCCGACGTCGACCGGGCGGTCGCGGCCGCCCGGAAGGCCTTCGACCACGGCCCGTGGCCGCGGATGACTCCCGCCGAGCGCGGTGCCTACCTGCGACGGGTCGGCGACGAGGTGGTCAAGCGGATCCCGGAGATGGCCGAGGCGTTCACCTGGGAGATCGGCGCGCCGTCCCCGGTCTCCCAGGCGTTCCACGACAACGCCCGCAAGATGTGGGAGGACTCCTCGACCCTCCACGAGCGCTTCCAGTTCGAGGAGGAGCGCACGTGGGAGGGCGGCCATGGCCGCCTGGTCCGCGAGCCGGTCGGCGTCGCAGCCGTCATCATCCCCTGGAACGGGCCCGTCGCGACCGCCTCCCTCAAGATCGGGCCGGCGCTTGCGGCGGGGTGCACCGTCGTCTTCAAGCCGGCTCCTGAGGGGCCGGTGAGCGTGATGATGCTGGCCGAGGCCTTCGAGGCGGCGGGCCTGCCCGAGGGCGTGGTGAGCGTGCTGCCGGCCGGCCGGGAGGTCGGCCAGTACCTCGTCGAGCACCGCGACGTCGACAAGGTCTCCTTCACCGGGTCGACCGAGGCCGGCCGCCGCATCATGGCGGCCGTGGCCGACCGCATCGGTCGAGTGAGCCTCGAGCTCGGCGGGAAGTCCGCGGCGATCATCACCGACGACGTCCCCCTCGAGGACGTGCTGCCGACCCTGGTCTTCGGCGGCGTCGCCAACTCCGGCCAGGTCTGCGCGGCGCTGACCCGGGTCCTCGTCCCGCGGCACCGCCAGGACGAGGTCACGGACGCGATGAAGGCGGCGTACGCGGGACTGAGCGTGGGCGATCCCCGGGAGGAGGGAACGACCATCGGCCCGCTGGCCGCCGAGCGGCAGCAGCAGCGGGTCTTGGAGTACATCCGGGTGGGCAAGGACGAGGGCGCCCGGCTCGTCACCGGTGGCGGTGTTCCCGACGGGCTCGATGACGGCTACTACGTCGAGCCCACGATCTTCGCCGACGTCACCAAGGACATGCGCATCGCGCAGGAGGAGATCTTCGGCCCGGTCGTCGTGGTGATGCCCTACGACGACGTCGAGGAGGCCATCGACATCGCCAACTCGACCGAGTACGGGCTCTCCGGCGCGGTCTACGCTGCCGACGACGCCGCCGCCGAGGCCATTGCCCGTCGGATCCGCACCGGCCAGATCGGCGTGAACACCTGGGGCATGTGCGTCACGCAACCGTTCGGCGGCTACAAGCAGTCGGGCCTCGGGCGCGAAGGGAACGTCGAGGGGCTCGGTGCCTTCCTCGAGACGAAGCTGATCATGCGCTGACCCGCTCGCAACGGCGGGCCCGGGCGGGCCACCGCCCGGGCCCGCCGTCTCTGGGCGCGGCCTCCCAGCCGGTGCGGCGTACGTGATTCTTGACCGGCATTGCGCCTAATGATGCGCAGGATTGGTTGACAACAACGTTGATCATGATATTCACTCATCTCGACGATGTGATCGCCGCCACGCAGCAGGAGGCAACCTTCCCATGGCCGAGACCACCACCACCGCCGTCCTCGTCGTCGGCGCGGGGCTCTCCGGTCTCGCCACCGCGCTCACCAGCGCGCTGAACGGCAGGCCGGCGGTCGTGCTCGAGGCCGCTGAGCTCGTGGGCGGCGCGGCCGCCTACTCCGGTGGCCAGGTGTGGTGCGGGGCCAACCACGTCGCCGAGCGCGAGGGGATCGGAGGCGACTCCAAGGAGCTCACCGAGACCTACATCCGGGACGTGGCCTCGCACCTCGCCCCCGAGGCGCTCGACGAGGCGGCGCTGCTGCGCTGGATCGACACCGCGCCGGCGGCGATGCGGTACTTCGAGGACAACGGCGCCATCCGCTGGACGGTGATCCCGGGCCTGGCCGACTACCACAACGAGGCGGACGGCGCGCTGCCGCAGGGCCGCTACCTGACCAACGAGGTCATCGACGGCTCGGCCCTGGGGGAGTGGCGCGAAAGGCTGCGCTACAGCCCGTACTTCCCGGTGGGCACGACCTACCGCGAGCTGCTCGAGAAGGGCCGGCGCGCGACGTACGTCGACGACGGCGGCGACGAGCAGAGCGCGACCAAGCGCTCCCACGCCGGCCTCCCAGCCTTCGGACTGTCGGACGGCACCGCGTTCGAGCGGTCCGCCGACGCCGACCCGCTGACCTACGGGACCGGCGTGGTCGCGGGCTTCCTCGCCCGCGTCGCGGCGCACGAGCTCGTCGAGATCCGCACCGAGTGTCGGGTCACCGAGCTCCTCACCGACGGCGCGGCCGTGGTGGGGGTGCGGGCCGAGACCCCGGACGGGGTCGAGGAGCTGCGCGGCCCGGTGGTGCTCGCGACCAGCACCTACGACTGGGATCCGCAGCTGGTCGAGGAGATCCTCGGTCTCGGTCCCGAGGACTGGGGATCCGTCGCCCCGGAGACCCTCCGTGGCGACGGCATCAAGCTGGCGCGCCAGGTCGGCGCCCAGGTCGCGCGGATCCCCGCCAACGCCACGCCGATCCTGCCGGGCTGGCGCTCGGAGGTCGGCACCGGCTTCGGCTACGGGCCCGAGTACGCGATGCCCCACTCGATGATCGTCGACCGGCACGGCAACCGCTACTGCAACGACTCGTACTGGGTCGACATCTGCCGACGCACCCTCGATCCCGAGGACCGCCACCTGCCCTTCTTCCTGGTCTGGGACGACCAGCACCGGGTGAAGTACGGCCTGGCTGCGACGCCGCCGGGAGGCGACTACCCGCAAGGGTGGGTCGAGTCGGCCGACACCCTCGAGGAGCTGGGCGAGCGGCTCGGCATCGACGGCGCGCAGCTCGCCCGGACCGCGGAGCGGTTCAGTGAGCACGCCGAGAGGGGCGAGGACCCCGACTGGGGTCGCGGCAGCATCGACTACGTCAACACGTTCGCCGGGGACCCGGGCAACCACCCCAGCCCCGTCCTCGGCCCGGTCGCCCAGGCTCCTTTCCACGGTCTCAGGCTGCGTTTCGTCGGCACCGGGATCGGGACATCCGGGGTCCGGATCGACGGGGACGGTCGGGTCCTCGACGAGGCGGACCAGCCCCTCGCGGGCCTCTACGCCGCAGGCTCGGTGGCCGCGCTGACGACCACCGGCACGGCGTACAACTCAGGAATCGCGCTCGGGCGCGGACTGACCTTGGCCTACCTGGTCGGTCACGAGCTCTCAGGCAGCCCCATCGCCTGACAGGTCGGAGGGTCACCGCGCCCGCGGATGGACCCGCAACTACAAGTAGCTGGAGGAATCATGAGCAGAGCGCGGACGCGCACGACCGTGCTGGCGGGGCTGGCCACGGCCGCTTTGTTCAGCACGGCAGCCTGTGGTGGCGGCGAGGCCGGCTCGACCGGCGCCGAGGGTGACGGCGGCATCGCCGACACCATCACCGTCGCCCAGGTCCAGGACCAGACCGGGCCCGTCGCGTACGCCGGCCTCGGCTCGTCCGAGGGAGCCGAGCTGGCGATCGAGGAGATCAACGAGCAGGGGTTCCTCGGCGACGGCGTCGAGATCGAGCTCGAGAAGTACGACACCGCGGGCGAGATCGAGCGCGCGGCGAGCGAGATGAACAAGGTGCTCTCCGACAACGACGTCTCGGCGATCCTCGGCCCCGTCTCCAGCCAGCAGGCGGCGACGGTGGCGCCGCTGGTCGGGCGCCAGGAGGTCCCCACGGTCTTCACGCAGGCCGGCGCCGAGGGCGTCGTGATCAACGACTGGACCTTCCGGGTGACGCCGCCCATGGAGAGCTATTACGAGCCCGTGCTGGACTACCTGGCGGAGGAGGGCGCCGAGACCATCTCGGTGCTCTACAACGCGACCTTCCCGACCTTCGCCCTGCTGGGCGAGGAGGACGTCCCGGCCATGGCCGAGGAGCGCGGCATCGAGGTCGTGCAGTCGCTGCCGGTCCAGATGACGACGCAGGACTTCGCGGGCCAGACCCAGCAGATCGCCAGCGAGGCGCCCGATGCCCTGGTGATGCTGCTGATCGCGCCGCAGTCGGTCACTGCCCTCAAGCAGCTCAAGACCGCCGGGTACGACGGTCAGGTCGTGGCGACGTCGGTCCAGGCGGCGGGCAACATCGAGGCCGCCGGCGACACGGCCAACGGCCTGATCTACCCAGTGCCGTTCTCGGTCGCGCTGGAGGGTGAGGGGCCGACGTCCTTCACCGAGGCCTTCCGTGCGAAGTACGACAAGGACCCCGACCCCTACAACGCCGACGGCTACGACGCGATGTGGTGGATCGCCCGTGCGATCAAGGCCTCGGGCGACTCCTCGCGCGAGGGCATCAAGGAGGGTCTCGAGCAGGTGGCTTCGGAGGGCTTCAGCGGCGCCATGGGTGAGCTGACGTTCGAGGGCAACGACGCTCGCGTCCCCGGCCACCTGGTGCGCTGGGAGAACGGCGAGGAGACGCTGGTGGAGTGACGTCGCGCCACCGGGACGGCGGTCTGCCCCCGTCGTCCCGGTGGCCCTCGGTCACCGCTGCTGCCTATCGAGAGGAACCCCCGTGCAAGACGTGCTCAATGCCGCGACGCTGGGCTCGATCTACCTGCTGTTCGCCCTGGGAATGGCCCTCGTCTGGGGGACGATCGGCATCCTCAACTTCGCCCACGGGTCCACGTTCATGTTCGCCGCGTTCGTCGGCCACCTGGTCACCACCCGTGCGGAGCTCCCGCTCCTCGGAGTCGTCGCGGTCGCCGTCCTGGTCGGGGCCGTGATGTCTGCCCTGACCCAGCTGCTGGCCTTCCAGCCGATCCTCAAGCGCGCGAAGAACCAGCACGCGGCCGAGCTGCGGATCCTCATCGGGGGCATCGGCGTGGCAGCGATCCCGCTGGCGATCGCCCAGCGCGAGACGCGGTCGGCCCCGTTCGGCCTGCGCACGTCGTACACGCCCGAGGTGCACGAGTTCCTCGGGCTGCGAATGACCACGACGGCGGTCATCATCGTCATCTGCGGGCTCGCGATCGGCGTGGGCCTCACGCTCTGGCTGCGCCGCTCCCGCCACGGCCTGGCGCTTCGTGCGATCGGCGTCGATGCGGAGACGAGCGCCGGGATGGGGGTCAACCGTCCGGCCCTCGCCTTCGGCACGATGGCGGTGGCGGGCGGCCTCGCCGGCCTCGCCGGCGCCTTGCTCACGCTGCACCTGGGCGCCATCGCGCCCGAGACCGGGGACCAGCTCATCATCAAGGCCTTCGCGATCATCGTGCTCGGCGGGCTCGGGTCGATGGCCGGCACGGTGATCGGCGCCTACGTGCTCGCCGGTGCCGAGACCTTCATCCTGATGATGAACTGGGGAACCTGGGTCGACGCGGTCTCCTTCGGAATGATCTTCCTCATCCTGCTCGCCCGTCCTCAGGGCCTCCTGGGACGCAAGGAGGTGCGCCGCACATGAGCGCTTGGTACGACATGAACGTCGTCCTCATCCAGACGACGCTGACCACGCTCCTTCTCGCCCTGAGCATCCAGGTGCCGCTGCGGTTCGGGGTCTTCTCGTTCGCCGGGGTGGGCGCCTTCGGCATCGGCGGCTACGGGTCCGCCATCGCGATGGTCACCCTCGGCTGGAGCACCTGGCCGGCCATCGCCCTCGGCACCGTGGTGGCGGGCGCCGTGGTCTTCCTGCTGGGGTTGGTCGTGCAGCGCCTGACCGGTCTCTACATGGGCATGGCGACCATCGCCTTCACGTTGATCATCTCGGTCCTGGCGGTCAACGGCGGGGACCTCACGGGCGGGGCGATGGGCCTGTACGGCGCCCTGGGTGAGATCTCGGTCGTCCAGATCGTCCTGGTCGTCCTCCTCGTCGTCGGGCTGCTGCACTTCAGCGAGCGGGGTGGCATGGGACGGCGGGTCGACGCCGTGCGGGACGACCCCGAGCTCGCCAACGCGCTCGGCGTCGACGTCGCCCGCTACCGGCGGGCCTCGTTCCTGGTCTCCGGCCTGCTCGGCGGCCTGGCCGGGGGGATCACCACCCTCCTGCGCTCGACGATCACGCCCGCCGAGGTCAACTTCCACCTGGTGATCCTGGCCCTGACCGCCATCGTGGTCGGCGGGTCCCGCTCCTGGGTGGGCGCGCTGATCGGCGCGGTGATCTTCGTGTGGCTGCCGACCTGGATCGGCTTCCTCGAGGAGTGGGAGCGCGTCGCCTACGGCGTCATCGTCGCGGTGGCGGCGATCTACCTCCCCCTCGGCGTCCTCGGCGTGGTCAAGGACGCCTGGCACCGGTATCGCACCCGAGAAGAGCGTGCCCGCGTGGCGGCGCTGGCTAAGGAGAGCTGAGCCATGGCTGACACCGAACCCGCCCAGGACGGCGCGCTCCTCGAGGTCCGCGACGTCGCGGTGCACTTCGGCGGGGTCAAGGCCGTCGACGGGATCAGCATGAACCTGCAGCCCGGTCGCATCTACGGGGTGCTCGGTCCGAACGGGTCGGGGAAGTCGACGCTGCTCGGCGCCATGACCCGGCTGACGCCGATGACCCGCGGGGCCTTCCTCTTCGAGGGCGAGGACTACAGTCGGCGGCCCGCCCGCACCGTGCACCACATGGGGATCGCGCGGACCTTCCAGACGGTCCGTCTCCTCGAGGACCGGTCCGTGCGGGACAACGTCCTCCTGGGTACGGACACGCTGGGCAAGAACTCGCGCAAGGAGGCCGTGGCGCGGGTCGACGAGGTGCTGGAGCGCCTCGGCATCCGGGAGATCGAGCGGGTGCGACCGGACGAGCTCTCGTACGGCATGCAGCGCCGCGTCGAGTTCGCACGCGCGATCGTCAGCCGGCCGCGGTTGCTGCTGCTCGACGAGCCGACGGCCGGGATGAACACCTCCGAGCGTGAGGAGATCGGCGCCCTGATGCGCCAGCTCCTCGCCGAGGGGGTCACCCAGTTCATCGTCGAGCACGACGTGCAGATGATGGTCGACACCTGTGACCACCTCTACGCCATGAACTTCGGGAAGCTCATCGCCGAGGGAGCGCCGACCGAGGTCGTCCGCGATCCGGCGGTGCAGGAGGCCTACTTGGGAAAGGCGGCGGGCAGGCATGCTTGAGGTCAAGGACCTACACGTCAACTACGGGCCGGTCAACGCCGTCCACGGCGTCTCCTTCGCCGCGGGTGAGAGTCAGGTCACGGTGGTCCTCGGACCCAACGGGGCAGGAAAGTCGACGAGCCTCCGGGCGGTGGCGGGGTTCCACAAGCCGCGGGCCGGCACGGTCGAGCTGGACGGTGAGTCCATCAGCGGCCTGCCGGCGCACAAGGTGGTGCGCCGCGGGATGAGCCTCGTTCCCGAGGGCCGGAAGATCTTCTTCCCGCTGACGGTGGAGGAGAACCTGCGGATCGGCGGCTACACGGCCTCGCGCGCGAGCGGGGAGAAGACCATGGCCGAGGTCTACGACACCTTCCCCGTGCTCGGGGACCGACGCCACTCGGCGGCGGGGCTGCTGAGTGGCGGTGAGCAGCAGATGCTCGCCTTCGGGCGGGCGCTCATGTCGCAACCACGGATCATGCTCATGGACGAGCCGTCGATGGGCCTGGCGCCCACGATGATCGAGACGGTGATGGCGAGCGTGAAGGTCATGGTCGACAAGGGGATCGGGATCCTGATGGTCGAGCAGAACGCCGATGCCGCGCTCGAGCTCGCGGACACGGTCGTGATCGTGACGCGCGGGGAGACCACCTGGACGGGAACCGCGGCGGAGGCGCGGGCCGACAAGACCGTCGTGCACGCCATGCTGGGCGAGGCGGCGCTCGATGAGTCGTGACGCCGTCTCCCACGCGGCGAGCCGGCCCGGTGACAAGGACATCGAGAACCTCGCCGCGGCCACGCTGAGCGTGCAGGGCCAGCACGAGCTGTGGTCGGCCCAGACGGAGGCGGTCCTCACCGTCCTGCAGGACGGGATGCCCACCTCGGTGGTGATGAGCTTCGCCGTCGACGACGCCGGACACTTCTGGTTCGCGACCGTCGAGGGCCGCCGCCAGGTTCGGGGCATCGACTCCGACCGCCGGGTCGCGGTCGCGGTCTCCAACACCGGGACGGACCTGCCGGGTCGGAGGATGGTGGCCCTGCGCGGCGAGGCCACCGTGCATCGCGACCGCGAGGTCGTGCGCCGCACCATCGAGTGGCTCGCCCCGCGGCTCGCCCCCGAGGACCCGGAGGCCTTCGTGCGCCTGCTCGACAGTCCTGGTCGTGTCGTGATCGAGGTGCGGCCGACGCGCGTGACCGCGTCCCACGACTCCGGCCGGCTCGCCGGAGACGGGCGTGGCGGACGGCGGAAGGACTGAGTCGTGGTGGCGGTGACCATCGGGGCCTGGCTGCGCGAGGTGGCGAGCGACCCGCTCCGCCGGGCCGCCGAGGTCGTGGTCGAGGAGGAGCGGACCGACGCCTCGAGGCTGGACCGCGCCGCCGACGCGGTCGCCTCGGGCCTGCTCGCGCTCGGGCTGGAGCCCGGAGACCGGGTCGCCGTGCTGTCGCCCGCGCGGGTCGCGTCGCTGGAGGCATGGTTCGGCATCGCCCGCGCGGGACTGGTCGAGGTCCCGCTCAACCCGGCGGCCGGGGACGTCCTCGCCTCCTGGTGCCTCGCCCGGTCCAGGACCCGCGCCGTCGTCTGCGACGTCGACCTGCTTCCCCGGCTGGTCGCAGCGCTCCCGGGCTCTGCCGTGGAGCACGTGGTCGTCGTCGGCGGGCTTCCGGCCGACCGCCCGCGTCCGGCCGGCGTCGCCGTCATCGACTTCGACGACCTGCTGGCGCACAGGATCGACGAGCTGCCCGAGGTCCGACCGACCGACACGGCGGCGATCCTCTACACGTCCGGCACCACCGGTCCTCCGAAGGGCGTCCTGCTCTCGCACCGCGCGAACGTCACCCTGGCCCGGCGCACGGTGAGCCTGATGGGCTACACCTCGGCCGACCGCCTCTACAGCGTCTTCCCGTTGTACCACTCCAACGCGCGGTACTGCTCGGTGATGGCCGGGCTGGAGGCCGGGGCCGGGGTGTTGCTGCACCGACGCTTCAGCGCCTCGCGCTTCTGGGACGTCTGCCGGCAGGAGGGCATCACCGCGTTCAACTACCAGGGCGCGATGATGAGCATCCTGCACAAGCAGGCCCCGCGGCCCGACGACGCCCGGCACGCGGTGCGGGCCGCGTTCGGCGCGCCGTGCCCCGCCGAGATCTTCTCCGCCTTCGAGGAGCGCTTCGGGGTGGAGCTCACCGAGATCTATGGCAGCACCGAGGCCTCCCTGGTCTGCGAGATGCCTCCCCGTCAGCGCCGGATCGGCACCGCTGGCCGGGAGTCGACGCTCTATCGCGTCGCGGTGGTGGACGAGCAGGACGAGGAGGTCCCCCCGGGCACGCCCGGCGAGATCGTCGCGCGCCCGAAGGGCCCGGGATGCATGTCCGACGGGTACGACGGCGACCCTGCCGCCACCGTCGCGGCCTGGCGCAACCTCTGGTTCCACACCGGTGACCGCGGCGTCCTGGACGAGGACGGGTTCCTGACGTTCCTCGACCGGCTCAAGGACACCGTGCGGCGTCGTGGCGAGAACGTGTCCACGTGGGAGGTGGAGCGGGTGGTGGCGTCCCATCCTGGCGTGGCCCAGGCGGCGGCGTACGGCGTCTCCTCGGAGCTCTCCGAGGAGGAGGTGATGGTGGCGGTGGTGCCGACGCCGGGTGCCTGTCTGGACCCCGTCGAGCTCCTCGCCCACTGCGAGGGCCGGCTCACCGGCTTCGCCGTGCCGCGCTACGTGCGCACGATGGAGGCGCTGCCGCTCACCCCGAGCCAGCGCGTGGAGAAGTACCGCCTGCGCGAGGAAGGTGTCACCGACGACACCTACGACCGGGAGGCGTCATGAGCGACGAGGCGCGGTCCGTGGCCCACCTGGGCACCTTCGAGCGCTTCCGGCTCGAGTCCCGCGACCCCGGTGTGCTGGTCGTGACCATGGCGCGGCCGGAGAAGCTCAACGCGATGGACCAGCTGTGGTTCGCGGAGCTGACCCGCCTGATGGGGTCGGTCGGCAAGGACGAGGACGAGCACCGGGCGGTCGTGCTGACCGGAGAGGGTCGTGCTTTCTCGGCGGGCGGCGACATCGACATGTTCCACGACCTCGCCGGGGACGTCGCGCGGGTGCGACCGCACCTCGCCCGGGTCTACGAGGCCTTCCACGCCGTCGAGACCTGCGCGGTCCCGGTGGTCGCGGCGGTCAACGGCATCGCGTTCGGCGGGGGGAGCGAGCTGACGCTGGCCTGCGACGTGGCCCTGGCCGGGGAGTCGGCCCGGTTCTCCTTCAAGGAGGCCTCCGTCGGCCTGATGCCCGGCTACGGCATCGTGCGGGGGCCCGACGTGATCGGGCGTCCGTGGACCCGCTACCTGGCGCTGTCCGGTCGTACCGTCGGTGCCGCTCGAGCCGCCGACATCGGCCTGGTGCAGGAGGTCCTTCCGGACGAGGACCTGATCGCCGAGGCGCTCGGCCTCGCCGAGGAGATGGCGGTCAACCCGCCCATGGCCGTCCAGGTCGGCAAGGCGTTCCTCAACCGGGACACCGGGACCGGCTACGCCGAGTCGGTCGAGGCGGTGGCGCTGCTGTTCGGGACCTCCGAGCACCGGGACGCCGTGGCAGCCTTCCGGGCGCGCCGGTCCTGAGGCGTTGCACACCGCGGCGACCATCGGTAGATTGCTGATTATGAACACCATGGATTGTTGAGGAGGTCCCCCATGGGCAGCATCCACGTGACCGAACGCCGGGACGTCGTCTGGATCACCATCGACGCCCCCGAGCGGCGCAACGCCTACGACCTCGCCATGGCGCAGGAGATGATCCGCGCCGTCGAGGACGCGGCCGAGGCTGCGGCCGTGGTCGTGCAGGGTGCGGAGGGCAGCTTCTGCGCAGGCGGGGCGCTCACCGAGCTCGGGGACCCCGATCCCGCGCAGCTGCGCCGCCTCTTCACCACCTCCGCCCGGCTCCTCGACACCATCCGGGCCTGTCCGCGCCCGGTGATCGCCGCGGTCGACGGCGCCGCCGCCGGGGGTGGCAACGAGCTCGTGGTCGCGTGCGACTTCGCGATCGCCACGGAGCGGGCGACCTTCGGCCAGACCGGGCCGAAAGTGGGGTCCGCCCCGGTGCTGGGCGCGACCAACGTGCTCGCCGTGCAGGTCGGCGAGCGTCGGGCCAAGGAGATGGCCATGCTGTGCCGCCGCTACAGCGCCGCCCAGGCGCTGGAGTGGGGCCTGGTCAACGAGGTGGTGGCGAACGACGGCCTCGACGCCGCCGTCGAGCGCTGGCTCGACGAGATCGACGCGCTGAGCCCGCGCTACCTCGAGATCGCCAAGACGAGCTCGAACCAGTGGTGGCACCAGTCGCGCGACAACATGGCCGCCAACCTCGGCGCCCTGGTCCAGGCGATCGGCAGCGAGGACATGCTCGAAGGTGCTCGGGCCTTTCTCGAGAAGCGCAAGCCCGACTTCCGCGGCGCCCGCCGCCGGAAGTCCTGACGAGGGATGAGCAGTGACCTTCCGCTACTACCGTGACCTGACACCGACCTTCGCGGACCGCCGCGACTGGGCCCTGCCCACCGTGCTGCGGCACTGGGCCGAGCGGCGCCCCGACGCCGTCTGGCTGGAGGCGCCCGAGGAGGGGCTGCGCTGGACGTACGCCGAGACCCTGGCGACGGCCGAGCGCGCGGGGCGCGTGATGCTCGCGGCCGGTGCCGCACCGGGTGATCGCGTGGTCATCGTGGCTCACAACTCCAGCTTCTTCGTGCGCGGGTGGCTCGGCACCGCGGTGGCCGGCCTGGTCGAGGTGCCGATCAACACGGCGTACGAGCGCGACTTCCTCGCCCACCAGGTGCGGACGGTGGAGGCGCGGCTCGCCCTGGTGGACGACGTCTTCGCGCACCGCTTCCCGGAGGTGCGCGAGGCAGCATCCACCATCACGACGTTCTTCGTGCGCGACACCGGCCACCAGGCCGAGGCCATCACGCTGCTGCGCGACGCCGGCTGGGACGCCCGTCCCGCCGAGGAGCTCGAGCAGGAGCCCGCCGACGCGCCGGACCTGCCGGTGGTCGGCCACTCCGACCTGGCGTCGGTGCTCTTCACCTCCGGCACCACCGGTCCCTCCAAGGGGGTGGCGATGCCCCATGCCCAGATGTACTTCTTCGCCGACGAGTGCGTCTCGTTGGTGCGGCTCGGCCGCGACGACGCCTGGATGGCGACCACGCCGCTGTTCCACGGCAACGCGCAGTTCATGGCGGCCTACCCGACGCTCGTCGCAGGTGCGCGGTTCGTGGTCCGCAGCCGGTTCAGCGCGAGCCGGTGGATCGACCAGGTCCGCGAGAGCGGCGTGACCGTCACCAACTTCATCGGCGTGATGATGGACTTCGTCTGGAAGCAGGACGCGCGGTCCGACGACGCCGAGAACCCGTTGCGATGCGTCTTCGCGGCGCCCACGGCCTCCACGCTCGTGGAGCCCATGAAGAAGCGCTTCGGCATCGAGGCGTTCGTCGAGGTCTTCGGCCTGACGGAGACCTCCGCGCCGATCATCTCGCCGTACGGCGAGGAACGGCCGGCGGGCGCCGCGGGCCTGGCCGCCGACGACTACTTCGACGTGCAGCTGGTCGACCCCGAGACCGACGAGCCGGTGGCCGTCGGCGAGGTGGGCGAGCTCGTCGTGCGGCCGCGGATGCCGTTCCTGTGCAGCAACGGCTACTTCAACAACCCGGAGAAGACCGTCGAGGCGTGGCGCAACCTGTGGTTCCACACCGGTGACGCTCTCCGCCGTGACGAGGACGGCTGGTTCTACTTCGTCGACCGCTTCAAGGACGCGCTGCGACGCCGGGGGGAGAACATCAGCTCCTACGAAGTCGAGACCGCGGTGCTCAGCCACCCCGCGGTGGTCGAGTGCGCGGTGATCGCCGTGCCTGCCTCCACCGAGGCCGGGGAGGACGAGGTGATGGCGTGCGTGGTGACGCGCGCCGACGTGCCGCCGGCGGAGCTGTGGGAGTGGTGCGCGGAGCGGATCCCTGCCTTCGCGGTCCCGCGGTTCCTCCGGATGGTCCCCGAGCTGCCGAAGACTCCCTCGCAGAAGGTGCAGAAGGCCGCGCTCCGCGAGATCGGCATCAGTCCTGACACCTATGACCGCGACGCCGTCGGCGTCTCCTGAGGAGGTCTCGCGTGCACCCCTACCGCAGCGTGCTGTTCGTCCCCGCCCACAAGCCCGAGTGGGCCCGCAAGGCGGTGGCCAGCGGCGCGGACGCCGTGGTGCTCGACCTCGAGGACTCGGTGCCGGCCGCTCACAAGGAGGCGGCGCGCGCGACCGCCCGGCAGACGCTGGAGGAGCTGCGCGCGGAGGAGGTCACGGCTGGCCTGCTGGTGCGCCCCAACGCCCTGGACACCGGGATGGCCGGCGCCGACCTGGAGGCTGTCACGGGCCCGTGGCTCACCGGCGTGTTCGCCCCCAAGATCCGCGACGCCCGCGACGTGGTGCGGTGGGAGTCGCTCATCGACTGGTTCGAGGTCCGCAACGGGGCGCAGGACCTTGAGATGATCGTGCCGGTCGAGATGGTCGATGCGATCACGAACGCCGACGAGATCGCCGGTGCCTCGCCCCGCGTCGGCGCGATGATCGGTCCGACCTCTCGGCACGCCGACATCGCCAAGGCTGTCGGCTACCGACAGACCCCTGAGGGGTTGGAGACGCTGTACCTGCGCAGCCGCATCCTGCTGGCCTGCCGCCAGCACGGGCTGCACGCGCTCACCGGGCTCTGGGAGGAGCTCGCGGACCTGGACGGCCTACGTGCCTTCGCCGACCACGGCCTCGACCTCGGCTTCCGGGGGCAGATCGTGATCCACCCCTCCCACGTCGCGACCGTGAACGACGTCTACACCCCGAGCGACGCGGAGGTGGCCCACTACACCGCGCTGGTCGAGGCGGTGGAGGAGGGCGAGCGCCAGGGCCTGGGTGCGGTTCGCTTCGGCGGCGAGCACGTCGACATCGCGCACGCCGAGCGAGCGCGGGAGTGGCTCGCTCACGCGCGTCGGGTGCGCGGCGAGGCCTGAAGCCCGCCGCGCGGCGGCTCAGCTCCCGGACCAGACCGGGTCGCGCTTCTCCACGAACGCCGCCGCGCCCTCCTTGGCGTCGGCTGAGTGCCGGACCGGGTCGACGACGTCGTGCTGGCGGGTGAACTTCTCCTCGAGCGGCCAGTCGACGGACTCGACCAGGACCCGCTTCGAGGCGGCCAGGGCGAGCGGCGCGTTGGCGGCGACCTCCTCGGCGAGCTCCAGCGCGGCCTCCAAGGCCGAACCCGGCGCGGCCAGCCGGTTCACCAGGTGAGCGTCGGCCGCCTCGACCGCCGGCCACATGCGGCCGGTCAGCACCAGCTCCATCGCCAGGTGGTACGGCACGCGGTGCTGGAGGCGGAGCAGCCCGCCCGCGGCGGCGGTGAGCCCACGCTTGACCTCCGGCAGCCCGAACTTCGCGTCCTCGGCCGCGACCACGAGGTCGCAGGCCAGCACGATCTCGAACCCACCGGCCAGCGCGTAGCCCTCGACCGCGGCGACGACCGGCTTCCGGGGCGGCTGCTGGACGATGCCGGCGAACCCGCGACCCTCGACCACCGGGCGCTCCCCGCGGGCGAAGCCCTTGAGGTCCATGCCCGCGCAGAAGGTGCCCCCGCCCCCGGTGATCACCGCGACGCTGAGGTCGGGCCGGGCGTCGAAGTCGGTGAGCGCGTCGGCGATCTGGTGCGCCATGGCCATGGACATCGCGTTGCGGGACTCGGGCCGGTTCATCGTCAGCACGAGCACGCGGCCGCGCTCCTCGACGAGCAGGTCGCGGTCCTCGGGGTGGCGGTCGGGGGTGGACACGGGTGCCTCCTGGCGGCGGGACGGGGAGCGGAGTCAGCGGGGGGACATGCGGATCGCGCCGTCGAGGCGGATGGTCTCGCCGTTGAGGTAAGGGTTCTCGACGATCTGCTGCGCGAGCATGGCGAACTCGTCGGGCTGGCCGAGCCGCGCCGGGTTCGGCACCTGCCCGCCGAGGCCGTCGCGGATCTCCTGCGAGAACCGGGCGAGGATCGGGGTGTCGAAGACTCCGGGTGCGATCGAGTTCACCCGGATGCCCTTCGTGGCGAGGTCGCGCGCGGCCACGAGGGTCATGCCGACGACGCCGGCCTTGGCCGAGGCGTAGGGGATCTGGCCGACCTGGCCCTCCCACGCGGCGACCGACGCGGTGAGCACGCAGACGCCGCGCTCGCCGTCGACGGGCTCGTTCGCGGCCATCCTGGCCGAGGCGAGCCGTAGCACGTTGAAGGTGCCGACCAGGTTGACCCGGACGAGCTCCTCGTAGAGCTCGAGGTCGCCGGGGCTGCCGTCGCGGTTCACCAGGCGCACGGTCCCGCCGCGGCCGGCGCAGTGGACGAGCGTCCGCACGGGCGCCACTGCCACGGCGGTGTCGAGCGCGCGCGCCACGGCGTCGGAGTCGGTGACGTCGGCGTGGGCGAAGGAGCCGCCGATGTCGGCGGCGAAGCTCGTCCCGAGCTCCTCGTTGAGGTCGGCGACCACCACGTGCGCACCTGCCGAGGCGAGGCGGCGGGCGGTCGCCGCGCCGAGCCCGGAGGCTCCGCCGGTGACGAGGGCCGAGGTGCCGTGGACGTCCATGGTTCTCCTAGCGGGTGGGGGGCAGGTGGGTCAGAGGCGCTCGAGCAGGGTGGCGTTCGCCATCCCGCCGGCCTCGCACATCAGCTGGAGCCCGAGCTGCTGGTCGTTGTCCTCGAGGGCGTGCAGCATCGTCGTCATCAGCCGGGCACCGGAAGCGCCCAGCGCGTGCCCCAGGGCGATCGCGCCACCGCGCGGGTTCACCCGGTCGGGATCGACGTCGAACTCTGCGAGCCAGGCGAGCGGGACCGGGGCGAACGCCTCGTTGACCTCGACGTGGTCGATGTCGCCCAGCGACACGGACGAGGACGCGAGCAGCTTGTGGGTGGCCGGGATCGGGCCGGTGAGCATCAGCAGCGGGTCGTCGCCGACCACGGCCATCGACCGGACGCGCGCCCGCGGCGTCAGGCCGAGCTCGGCGCAGCGGGCTGCGCTCATCAGCAGCAGGGCGCTGGCGCCGTCGGTGATCTGGGAGGAGTTGCCTGCGGTGACGCTCCAGTCGACCTCCGGGAAGCGCTGGCTCAGCTCGTCGGTCTCGAAGACCGCCGGAAGCGCGCCGAGCTTCTCCACGGTGCTGCCGGGGCGGATGCTCTCGTCGCGGTCGGCGACACCGGTGGGGGTGTTGATCGCGAGCACCTCGCGGTCGAAGGCGCCGGAGTCACGCGCGGCCGCGGCCCGGTCGTGGGACCGAACGGAGTACTCGTCGAGCTGCGTCCGGTCCAAGTTCCAACGGGCGGCGACCAGCTCGGCCGCGACGCCCTGGGAGACCAGACCGGGTGCGTAGCGCTCGCGCACGCGCTCGCCGTACGGGTCGGCGTCCAGCCGGGCCGAGCCCATCCGGACCCGGCTCATCGACTCCACGCCGCCGGCAACGACCACGTCGTACGCACCTGCGCGGATGCCTTGGGCGGCGAAGTGCACCGCCTGTTGGCTGGACCCACACTTGCGGTCGATCGTCGTGGCCGGCACGTGCGCAGGGAATCCGGCGCCGAGCCACGCCATCCGGCCGGGGGTGGCCGACTGCTCGCCGACCTGCGAGACGCAGCCCACGATCACGTCGTCCACGGTCCCCGGGTCGACGGCGGGCGAGCGGGTGAGCAGCTGCTCGAGGACCTGGCTCAGCAGGTCGACCGGGTGGACGCCGGCCAGGGAGCCGTCCGGACGGCCGCGGCCACTGGGCGTGCGGACCGCGTCGACGATCACGACGTCCCGGGGATCTTGCATCGATGCCATGGCTATTGCTTATCATGATATGCACAGAGCGTCTACCGTCGAGGGCTTGTCGTGCCGCGGCAGACCGGGGGTTCGAGGTCGGGTCTGGTCGAAGGTGTTGACGGGCCGCCGAACCGGAATCTAGGATAATGATTACAACCGAGGAGGTGGCCATGACCGCTCACGAAGAGCTGGCCGAGATCCGGCAGCTGGCGGCCCGGGTCGCGCAGGACGTCTACGCGCCGAAGGCCGAGCAGCTGGACGTCGACCGCACACCGATCAGCCCCGAGCAGCGCCGCCGCCTCGGCGAGCTCGGGTTCTTGGGCATCGCCCATCCGGAGGAGTACGGCGGAGCCGGCGCCCCGCTGAGCGAGGCGCTCGCCGTGGTCGAGGAGTTCGGCAAGGTGTGCCGCCCGGCCGCCTTCCAGATCTTCGAGGCGAACACCGGCCCCGCCCAGGTCATCACGCACCTCGGCAGCGAGGAGCAGAAACGGCGCTGGCTGCCCGCCATCATCTCCGGCGAGAAGACGATGGCTGTGGCCATCTCCGAGCCCGACGCGGGCTCCGCCGCCACCGACATGCGCACCACTGCCAAGCCCACGGACGGCGGGTTCGTCCTCAACGGCACGAAGCGGTGGATCTCGAACGGGGGAGAGGCCGACCAGTACCTCGTCTACTGCCGCCTCTCCGACGCGCCCGGCGCGAAGGGCATCGGCGCCGTCGTCGTCGACAAGGGCACGCCGGGCTTGAGCTTCGGCCCCGGCGAGCGGCTCATGGGCTTCCGCGGCATCCCCTCGGCCGACGTCGTCATGGACAACGTCCAGGTCCCCGCCGAGAACCTCGTGGTCCCTGCCGGCGACTTCGGGAAGCTCTTCGGCATCTTCTCGATCGAGCGCCTCGGCAACACCACGATGAGCATCGCGATCGGGCAGGCCGCCCTCGACAAGACCGTGCAGTACGTCCAGGAGCGCGAGCAGTTCGGCAAGCCCCTCGTGGAGTTCCAGAGCGTCCAGGTGGTCCTGGCCGACATGGTCCTCCAGGTCGAGGCGGCGCGACTGCTGCGCGACCAGGCGGCGGCCAGCGTGGACGCCACGACGGGCCTGCCCGACCCCCTCAAGGTGTCGCTGGCCAAGTGCACCGCCAACGAGATGGCCAAGAAGGTCTCCGACCTCGCCATGCAGCTGCACGGCGGCAACGGCTACACCGAGGAGTACGGCATCGAGCGCCTGCACCGCGACGCCCACGGCTGGGCGATCGCCGGCGGGACCCCGACCATGCAGCGGATCCGGATCGTGTCCGAGCTGCTCGGCCGCAAGTTCGACCAGCGACGCTGACCCCGCGCACGACGACACCGGCCGTGGCCACGACCCTCAGCGGTCGGGAAGGATGGAGTGATGTTCGACCTCACACCGGAGCACCGCAGGATTCAGGACCTGGCCCGCGAGGTCGCCACGACGGTCGACCCGTTCGCGGGTGAGGCCGACGACTTCCTCGAGGTCCACCCGGGGGTGCGTGACGCCCTGCGCGACAGCGGGCTGGCCCGCCTCGTCGTCCCGGCGGCGTACGGCGGCACCGACGACGTGCTCGACCCGCTCGCGCTCGCGGTAGTGCGTGAGGCGCTGATGTACAGCTCCGCCCACCTCGACTCGCTCTTCGGGATGCAGGGCGTGGGGAGCTACTCGCTGTCGGTCGGCGGGTCGGAGGAGCTCAGGCAGGAGTGGCTGCCGAAGGTGGGCCGCCTCGAGGCGATCGCGGCGCTCGCCCTCACCGAGCCCGACGTGGGCTCGGACCTGCGCGGGGTCTCCACCACGATCGTCGAGGACGACGGTGACCTGGTCGTCAACGGCCGCAAGTCCTTCATCACCAACGGTGGTGCGGCCGACTTCTACTGCGTCATGGCCCGTGAGGGCGAGGGCTGGAGCATGGTGCTCGTGCCCGCGGACACCCCGGGACTCACCGTCACCCGCGGCGACGACCTGATCGCCCCGCACATCCTCGGCGAGCTGACGTTCCAGGACGCCCGCGTCCCGGCGGGCAACCGGCTCGGGGTACCCGGCAAGGCGTTCTCGCTGATGCTGCAGACCCTGGCCGTCTTCCGGGTCACCGTCGCCGGTTCGGCGGTGGGCCTGGCCCAGGCCGCCCTCGACGAGTCCCTGCGCCACGCGACCACCCGTGAGCAGTTCGGGAAGCCGTTGATGGCCCTGGGTGCCGTCTCACAGGGCATCGCGCAGTCGTGGACCGACGTGGAGACCTCGCGCGCGATCGTCTACCGCGCCGCGGCCCTTGCCAAGGAGGACCCGCTCGCGCACCTCGACCTCTCCTCGATCGCCAAGGTCAGCGCCACCGAGGCGGCCGGCCGCGTGGTCGACCGCTCCGTGCAGCTGATGGGCCGGTTCGGTCTCGTCCGGGGGTCGAAGATCGAGCGGCTCTACCGCAACGCCCGCCCGCTCCGAGTCTACGAGGGCGCCACCGAGGTGCTGCTCGACTCGCTCGCGCGCCGCCTCGCCAAGGGCGGTGCGTGATGGACCTGCAGCTCACCGACCGCGTCGTGCTCGTCACCGGTGCCAGTCGCGGCCTCGGTGCGGCGATGGCGATCCGCCTCGCCGCCGAGGGTGCGCACGTCGTGGCCGCGGCGCGCAGCACGGACAGCCTGGCGGAGGTCGCCGCCCAGGGCGAGGGCCGGATCTCCATCATCGAGGCCGACATGCGTGACCACGCGTCGGTCGCCGGCCTGGTCGACGAGGTCGTGGCCCGCCACGGCCGCATCGACGGCCTCATCAACAACGCCGGCATCGCCCCGGCCGGGAAGTTCGTCGACCAGGACCCGGCCATCTGGCAGGACGCGCTGGCCGTGAACGTCATCGCTCCGATGCTGCTCGCGCAGGCCGCTGGCGCGCGGATGATCGAGCAGGGCGGCGGCCAGATCGTGAACGTCGCCTCGACCACCGGCATCCGCGGCAAGCCCCATCTGGTCGCCTACTCGACCTCGAAGGGCGCCGTCGTCCGGTTCACCGAGGCGCTCGCCGCGGAGTGGGCAGGCAAGCACGTGCAGGTCAACTGCATCGCGCCCGGCGCCTTCGTCACCGACGCCCAGAAGGCGGTGACCGAGTCCGCCGAGCTCCTGGCCAAGCGGGTCGCGAAGATCCCCGCCGGTCGGATGGCCGACCCGGAGGAGATCGTCCCCCTCGCCTGCCTGCTCGTCTCGCCCCTGTCGTCCTTCACCACCGGAGCGGTCTTCGTCGTCGACGGCGGCGAGTCCGGGAAGCTGTGAGCCTCACATGATCATCGACGCACACACCCACGTCTGGCCCGACAAGATCGCCCACGCGGCGCTGGGCGCGAATCCCGTCCCCGGGCTCGTCGCCCGCGGCGACGGCACCGTGGGCGGGCTGATGGACGACATGGCGCGCAGCCAGGTCGCCCTGAGCTGCTGCCTCGGGATCGCCAACGAGGCCCGCCACGTCGACCGCGTCAACGAGTTCGTCGCCGACCTCGTCGACGAGCGTCGCTTCGGCTTCGGGACGGTTCACGTCGACCTCTCGGTGGAGGAGAACCTCGCCAGCCTGCGCCGCCACGGCGTCACCGCGGTGAAGATCCACCCGTTGTTCCAGAACTACGCGTTGAACCACCCTCGGCTGTGGGAGATCTTCGAGGCCTTCGGCAGCGAGTTCGCGGTGATCACGCACGTCGGGGAGGGCGGCGACGCCTACCGCAACAGCCTGTCCAGCCCGAGGATGATCCGCGACATCGCCGCGCAGTTCCCGGACCTGCGGCTGATGGCGTGCCACTTCGGCGGCTACAAGATCCTCGACGACGCCGAGGAGATGCTCGCCGGCGCCGACGTGGTGCTCGAGACGTCCTGGCCGCCCACGCTGAAGACGCTGCGCCCCGAGCGGGTACGCCGGCTCATCCGCAACCACGGCGCCGAGCGGATCGTCTTCGGCTCCGACTGGCCGATGACCAGCCCGCAGGAGGAGATCGAGGCGATCCAGGGCCTCGGTCTCACCGACGACGAGACGAAGTCCGTCCTCGGCGGAACGCTGGCGCGGGTGCTGGCGATCGACTCCCCGTGGGCGCGCTGACCCGCCCGCTCATGGCTCCCGGTCAGAAGGTGTTGCTCCATACGATCGGCGCCTCGAGCACGTCGGGGAACTTGCGCTCGGCGTACCTGAGGTACTGATCGATGTGGTCGCGCATCGCCTCGGCCGATGCCGCCGGATCACGGGTGGCCACCGCCTCGTAGATGCTCAGATGGGCCTTGTGCACGGCGCTACGCCGGACCCTCGGGTAGTCGATGCCGATGGCGGAGCCGTCCAGGATGCCCAACAGGGCGTCGACGAGGTAGCCGAACATGGCGTTGCCGGAGCCTCGGGCGATGACGTCGTGGAAGCGCTTGTTCTCCTCGAGGAACACCGCCTGGTTGTCCAGGTGCTCGTGCATGGTCTCCACGCTCTGGCGCAGGTCGCCGAGCTGCTCGTCGCTCATCCGCTCCGCGGCCAGCTGCGCCATCATCGGCTCGAGGCCGCCCCGGGCCTCGGCGATGGTCCGGAACGGCGCGTTGGCGAACTGCAGCAGCAGGGTCAGCGACGTCGCCAGGCTCGTGGCGTCGGGCTGCTGGACGACCGGGCCGCCTCCGGGGCCGGGCTTGAGTGCGATGACCCCCTGCAGCTCCAGGAACCGAAGCGACTCGCGCAGAGTGCCGCGGCCCACCGCGTACTCCTCGAGCATCACGCGCTCGGGCGGAAGGCGGTCGCCGACGGTGTTGCCGCGTTGGTTGATGTCGGTGACGATGCGCTGTGCCACCAGCATCGCGGTCTTCTGCGGCCGTGGTGTGGCTGCGGTCATGGTGTTGCCTTCCGGGCTCCTCGATCGCGGCGTCGCCGTCGAGTCGGTTCTGACGAATAGTAGGCATCGATCGGGGCTGACGCCGTAGCCCGCCTGCGCGGGTCGCCACCGGATGTCGCGCAGGCACGGTCGAGGGCGCCGCGTGGACGGGCGCTGGCCATGCCCGTGGTCCTGCCGAACGCGTGCCGGTCGTCAGCCACTGACCACCCCAGCCGTCGCCAGCGCCGCGAGGTGCTCATCGCTGAGGCCCAGCTCGCTGGAGAGCAGCGCCTGCGTGTGCTCTCCCACCGTCGGCACTCCCTGGTACGTGGGACCAGCGAAGTCGCGGACGTGCAGGACGGGGCCGGGGGTCAACGCGGGTCCCAGCACCGTGCCGGCCAGGTCGACGAGGGTGCGCTCGAGGAAGTGAGGGTCCTTGACGATGTCGCTCGAGTCGTTCACGGCTGCCGCGACCACCTCGTGGTCCTCGAGCACCCGGAGGGCATGGTCGCGGGGGTGCGAGCGAACCCAGGACCCGACGATCTCCTGCAGGGACTCGTTGTTCGCCATGCGCGCCGTGTTGGTCGCATAGCGCTCGTCGGTCTTCAGGTCCGCGCGATCCATGGCGTCGAAGAGGCGCATCGCGATCGTCTGGTTCGAGGCGGCGATCGAGAGCCAGCCGCCGTCGGCGGTCTCGTAGATCCCGCGCGGTGACGCGGCTCCGGAGGCATTGCCGTGCCGCTTCATGACGGTGCCCGTCGCGGTGTAGTTCAGCACTGCGTCGCCCAGGATGAACATGAGTGGCTCGTAGAGCGCGACGTCGACCTCGGTGCCGACGCCGGAGAGCTCGCGTCGGTACAGGGCCATGGCGGTGCCGAAGGCTGCCGAGATGCCCGCGATCGAGTCGGCGAAGCCGAAGGGCGGCGACGTCGGCGGAGTGTGCGGCCAGCCGTTCAGGAACGCGTAGCCACTGGCCGTCTCCGCGACCGTCCCGAAGCCCGGGCGCTCCCGGTAGGGGCCTGTCTGCCCGAACCCGCTCACCCGAGTCATGACCAGGCCGGGGTTGTCCTTGGCCAGGTCGTGGTACGACATCCCCCACGCCTCCATCCGACCCGGCCGGAAGTTCTCGATCAGCACGTCGGTCCCCTGTGCGAGCCGGCGCACCAGGTCGCGCCCCTGCTCGGAGCGCATGTCGATGCCGACGGACCGCTTCCCGGCGTTGAGCCGGGCGAAGCCGATCGCCAGGCCCTCATGGGCCGGTTGCCACTGTCGGGCGAAGTCGCCATGGGTGGGGTCCTCGACCTTGACCACATCAGCCCCGAAGTCTCGGAGCATCCGGCCGGCCGTAGGTGCGGCGTACATTGATCCGAGCTCGAGAACGCGAACGCCGCTCAGGGGTGCGGTGCTGGGGGAGTCGGTCACGGTGTCTCCGGGCGGTTGGCGGCAGGTGGCTGGGGTCTCGGCTAGGGCGCACCTAAGTGCGCCCTAGCGCCTAATTATACATATGAATATTAGGATTGCCACGGTACAACGGGGCGGCGGATCGGGCTGTCTCCCGCCTTGCTGGTCGCCGCCCGCCGGATAGGCTGACCGGGTGCCGCGCCCTCCTGCCGACCGGACCCGCGACGCCGGAGATGCTGCAGCGGCCGGTGCGCCGCCGGCCCGTTCGACGCGACAGCGGCGGGCGTTGATGGCGGTCCTCGAGGCGTCGGGTGAGTTCCGCAGCGCCCAGGAGCTGCACCAGGAGCTGCGCGACCAGGGCGAGTCCGTCGGGCTCGCCACCGTGTACCGCGGGCTGCAGGCGCTGGTCGACGCCGGCGAGGTGGACGTCGTCAAGCCCGACGGCAACGAGGCGGTCTACCGGCTCTGCGGGCAGTCCCAGCACCACCACCACCTGGTCTGCCGACAGTGCGGACGCACCGTCGAGGTGACGGGGCCGGCGGTGGAGCGGTGGGCGGACAAGGTCGCGGACGATCACGGGTACACCGAGGTCAGCCACCTGCTCGAGCTCTTCGGCACCTGCCGGGAGTGCGCCGCCCGCTGAGGACCACAGCGCCCGCCGGAAGTCATCGCCGACACCGAGGCGTCGTCGACGCGCGGGTTGCCCGCGACGTCCGAGCACGGCCGGTTCGCCGTCCGGGGGGATTGTCCCGAGCACGGGGATGTGGCACGCTTCACGAAGTGAACCGACCGAGCGGTCGGTCCGTAGCCGAGACAGCGGAGGTCCCCGTGAACGAGGCCGAGAGCGTCGCCGACGACCAGCACCTGGATCTGTACCGGAAGGTCGTCACGATCCGGTTCGCCGAGCTGCGGATCCGGGAGCACGTCGAGAAGGAGGGCTTCGGCGGGTTCTGGCATCCGGGAATCGGCCAGGAGGGCCTCCAGGTCGGTGCGGTCAGCGCCATGGGCCCCGACGACTACCTGTACTACGCGCACCGCGGCCTCGGGTACGCGGTCGCCAAGGGCATGAAGCTGGAG
Organism: Nocardioides ureilyticus; assembly: GCF_051280745.1. Classification (NCBI taxonomy): domain Bacteria; kingdom Bacillati; phylum Actinomycetota; class Actinomycetes; order Propionibacteriales; family Nocardioidaceae; genus Nocardioides; species Nocardioides ureilyticus. The sequence goes on from NZ_JBNCOG010000004.1 coordinate 90,568, forward strand.
GCACTCTTCGGCGACTTGCTCGGTCGCAGGTCGGGCAGCACGGGCGGCAAGGGCGGCGGTACCGTCCACTTCGCCGACGCCGAGCGCCACGTCCTCGGCCAGGGGGGGACCCTCGGCTCGAGCTTCGTCATGGGCGCGGGAACGGCGGCAGCGTCCCAGCTCCTCGGCGACGGCCGGGTGACCGTCGTGTTCTTCGGCGACGGTGCCTCCGGGCGGGGCACCTGGCACGAGGCTGCGCTGCAGGCGTCCGTGTGGAAGCTGCCCGTCGTCTGGGTCTGCGAGAACAACGGCTGGGCGCTCTCGGCGCGGTTCACCGAGCAGAGCCCGACCGAGCACGTGGCCGACCGCGCCCCGGCCTACGGGATGCCGGGCGTCGTGGTTGACGGCCAGGACACCGTGGCCGTCCGCGAGGTGACCGCGGAGGCGGTCGAGCGGGCGCGCCGTGGCGAGGGCCCGACGCTCATCGAGGCCAAGACCTTGCGCATCCGCGGCCACTACGAGGGGGACCGCCAGCCCTACCGGGAGGACCAGGTGGTGGGTGACGAGATCCCCAACGACCCGGTGCACCGGCTGGGGGAGCAGATTCCCGACGACGTGAGGCGCGGCATCGACGCCGAGGCGCGTGACCGCGTCGGGAAGGCCTTCGACGCCGCCCTGGCGGCGCCGCGGGCGGACAGCTCCGTGATCTTCGAGGACGTGTGGGCATGACGACGACAGCACCGACGACCGACCGCGTGATCGGGTACTCACGCGCGATCAACGAGGCGCTCGCCGAGGAGATGAGGCGTGACGAGCGCGTCTGGATGATGGGCCAGGACATCGGCCGCCTCGGCGGTGTCTTCGGCCTCACCCGCGGGCTGCTCGACGAGTTCGGACCGATGCGGGTCCGCGACACGGCCATCAACGAGACGTTCATCGTGGGTGGCGCCGCCGGCGCCGCCCTCGGAGGGACCATCCCCGTCGTGGAGCTGCAGTTCGCCGACTTCCTCTTCACCGCCGCGGACGAGATCTTCCACAAGCTGGCCAAGTGGCGCTACATGCACGGCGGTCAGTTCACGATGCCGGTCGTCGTGCGGCTCCCCTCAGGCGTGGTCGGAGGCGCCGGGGCCGAGCACTCGCAGAGCCTCGAGACGATCGCCATGCACGTGGCCGGCCTGAAGGTCGCCGTCCCGGCGACCCCGTCGGACGCCAAGGGGTTGTTGAAGAGCGCCATCCGCGACCCCGACCCGGTGCTCTTCTTCGAGCACAAGGGCCTCTACCGGGTGAAGGGTCCGGTGCCGGAGTCCGACGAGCACGTCGTTCCGTTCGGCTCCGCCCGTGTCGCTCGACCGGGCAAGGACCTCACGATCGTGGCCACCGGTCTCATGGTCGACCGCGCGGTCGCCGCCGCCGACCAGCTCTCCTCCAGCGGGATCGACGCCGAGGTGATCGACCCCCGCACGCTCGTGCCGCTGGACATCGACACGATCGTCGCGTCGGTCGAGCGCACCCACCGGCTGATGGTCGTGCACGAGGCCTCCCGCACGGCAGGCTTCGGCGCCGAGATCGCCGCCCAGGTCCAGGAGCGCGCCTTCTTCGCCCTCGACGCGCCGGTGTGGCGGGTGTGCGGGACCGACACGCCGCTGCCGCAGGACCCCGAGCTCGAGCAGGCCTGCATCCCCTCCGCCGACGAGATCGTGACCGCGGCCCACGCGCTCGCGGCGATCTAGGGAGGCGGGCTCCATGGCGCAGGTACTCATGCCCAGACTGGGCGTGTCCGTCACCGAGGGCACCGTCTCGAGCTGGTTGAAGCAGGTCGGCGACACCGTCGAGGTGGGTGAGGCGATCTGCGAGGTGGCGACCGACAAGGTCGACACCGAGATCGAGAGCACGGTCGCCGGCGTGCTCGCTGAGCAGCTGTACGCCGTCGACGAGGTGGTCGAGGTCGGCGCTCCGCTCGCGGTCGTCGCCACCGAGGACGAGAGCGTGGGCGACTCCGCCTCCGCGCCCGGGAGTGCGTCCGATCCCGCCTCGCACGAGGCGACCCAGCCGCCCTCGATCGTGCCGGATCCCTCCTCCTTCGGCGACGCGCCCGAGCAGTCGGGCACCGACCCCGAGGCCGACCCTGAGCCTGAGCCGGCAGGCCGGCCGGCGGCCGAGTCCGCGCCGGTGTTCGACGCCGGCGCGGTGCTGATGCCGCGTCTGGGTGTCTCGATCACCGAGGGCACCGTCTCGAGCTGGTTGAAGCAGGTGGGCGACACCGTCGAGGTCGGCGAGGCGATCTGCGAAGTGGCGACCGACAAGGTCGACACGGAGATCGAGAGCACGGTCGCCGGGGTGCTGGCGGAGCGCCGTTTCGCCGAGGGCGACGTCGTCGAGGTCGGCGAGCCGCTGGCGATCGTCACGCCGGACGGCACGGTGCCCGAGGCCGCGGACGCGGCTCCTGCCACCCCGGCCGGCTCCACCCTGCCGGCGGAGGCCCCAGAGGCGGCCCCGGCCGCGCCCGGCGACCGCCCCCCGGCGGCGCCGGCGGGTCACACCACGCCAGGGGAGCCGGCGCAGCTCCGCCCCGGTCCGTTCGACCACCGGTCAGCGGTGCGACGGGTCCTCGACGCGATCCCCCGCTCCGGCCGCCCGGCGGTCACCCCGGCCGCACGTGCGCTGGCCGTCGAGCTGGGCGTCGACCTCGCCACCGTGCGAGGCACCGGCAGTGCCGGCCACGTGACGCGCGACGACGTGCGCCGGACCTCCGAGGAGCCGCGGACGACGCCGACCGCGCCTCCTGTCCCCGCTGCGCAGCCGGTCGCCCAACCGACCTCTGAGCCGGCCGCAGAGCCGGCCGCTGGCCCCGACGGCCTCCCCGTCGGGTACGAGGACGTGCCTTACGACGCGGTGCCCACGAGCCGCATCCGTCGGCTGACCGCCGAGCACATGTCGCGGTCGCGGCGCACGGCGGCCCACATGACGACCGAGGTCGACGTCGACCTCGGTCGGCTCACCGACGTCCGCGCACGGCTCAATGCCCACCGCGCCACCCAGGGACGGCCCAAGCTGTCGTTCCTGCCGTTCGTCGCCCGGGCTACGTGTGCCACCCTCCTGAACCACCCGGACCTCAACGCGACGTTCGAGACCGAGCGCCTGTTGCGTTGGGGCGAGGTCAACCTGGGCATCGCGGTGGACACGCCGCGTGGGCTCATGGTGCCGGTGCTGCGCGGGGCCGAGCGGATGACGGTGGAGTCGCTCGGTCAGGGCATCGCCGACCTGGCCGACCGCCTCCGGGAGGGGCGGCCGGGGCCCGACGACTTCCGAGCGGGGACCTTCACGATCTCCAACCCGGGGTCGGTCGGGGCTGTCTCGGCGCCCGCGATCATCAACCAGCCGCAGGTGGCGATCCTGGGGATGCCGACCATCCAGCGCCGGCCGTGGGTGGTCACCCTCGCGGACGGCCAGGAGACCATCGCGATCCGGCCCATCCTCCGGCTGGCGCTGACCTTCGACCACCGGGCGGTCGACGGTGCGGACGCCACCCGGTGCCTGGTCGACGTGCGCCGTCGGCTCGAGGCGTGGGACGTGGACGACTACCGCTGACACCACGGCCTGACGACGGCGCTCACGGCGACGCCCCGCAGTCCACAGGACTGCGGGGCGTCGACACGTCCAGGGGGCGACCGGGGACCGGTGCGCGGGAGGAAGCAGGGTCAGCCGGGCGGCACGGCGCGCGCCGCCGGCGACCCCAGCTGGTCGGTTCCCAACCCGTAGACGAGGTAGTTCCAGAACTGGTAGGCGAGCTCACGAGAACGCAGGCGGCCGCCGGGGCGGTACCACTGGTAGGCCCAGTTGCACATGCCGAAGGTGGCGAGAGCGGCCAGGTGGGCGTCGGCGGTCCTGAAGACGCCGGAGGCGATGCCCTCGACGATGAGGTCCTCCACGATGCGCTCGTACCGGTCCCGCTTGAGCTTGATGGGGCCCCGTGCCTCGGCGGGCAGCTCGCGGTGGTGCTCGAAGAAGACCCGGACGTGCCCTCGGTGCGTCTCCATGAGCTCGAGGATGTCCGCCATCACCTCGAGCAGCAGCTGCTCGGGCCGCAGGCCCGTCGAGGTCCGCGCCTCGTGGCGGTCGATCAGCAGGTCGATGAACTCCTCGTGGATGGCGTGGAGGATGTCGTCCTTGCTGGGGAAGTAGTGGTAGAGCGTCGGCTTCGCGACGCCGACCTCCCGAGCGATGTCGTCCATCGTCGTGTTCGAGTAGCCGGACTGGTCGAACAGCCCGGCCGCCCTGGTGACGATCTGTTGCCGTCGCTCGCTCGCCGACATGCGGCGTCGTGCCGCTCGGTCCACTGTCTTCACGGTTGCATTGGTCCTTCCCTGGTTGCCGAGGCGAACTCTAGTCGCTGGCCACCCCTACCGACCAAGCAGTCGGTTGAAGTGTGGAGATGCCGTCACCCGGCCGCTCGGTCGGCTCTGTGGTGGAAGTCGGCGAGGTGCCCATCGTCGCCTGTGGCGGGCCGCTTTCGCAAGGTTCAGGCGCAGGGCGGACGAGGCGGATTGGTCAAGTTGTGATCGCGATCACCGGTAACGCTTGACAGTGTGATCCGAGTTACCTAGCGTCGTGACATCGAACCGACCGACGAGTCGGGCGGATGGGAGGTGTGGCATGACGGGTCTGAGGTCCTTCGACGCGATCGACGTCGGCGATGGCACCTCGGTGCTGCTCGACCGCTCGTGCGGCACGTGCCCGAGCTGCCGCGGTGGCGCCACCCTGTGGTGCAGCCGACCGGCCGGGGGCGGTCGCACGCTCACGTCCCCGGTCCCGACCGCGTCCGTCACCGCTCTGCGGGAGGCGGTCCTGGCGGCTGCCGCACTGCTCGAGGCGCCCCGTGGCGGCACGGTGGTCGTCGTCGGCGAGGACGGCTCACCGCAGGTCGTCATGGCCCGCCGGGTCGTGGCAGACGTCGTGCTCGCAGCGCCGCTGCTCGCCGACCAGTCCGTGCGTGCCCAGGTGGCCGCGCGCGAGCCCTCGGGCCGTGCGCCCGTCATCGTGGCCGGCGCCGACGTCCGCGCCGCCGTGCGAGCGGTGCGGCGCGGAGGACACGTCTGCGTGCCCGCGCCGTCGAGCGGCTCGGGCTCGATCCAACCGAGCGTGACCGAGCTCGTCCAGCGCGAGGTAACCCTCGTCGCCCCCCGGCGCGTGACCGACGTCCTCGACCGGATGACCCGGGACGCCTGGGCCGCCACGGTCGCAGCTGCCTGACACAGCCCCCAGCTCACGCCAGCTCAACACCGGAACCGAATCAACCAGGAGGTACGCATGGGCCGCACTGCAGACGGACAGTGGTCGGAGGAGTGGACGCCGCCGGTCTTCTCGGTCGACGCCAACGGCAAGGTCATCGGGTACGTCAACGACCGGACCCCCAACAACTGGGGCCGTTGGGGCGACCTGGACGAGAAGGGCACCGCGAACCTCCTCACGCCGGAGCGCGTCGCCGCGGCGGCTCGCCTCATCGAGAGCGGCAAGGTCGTCAGCTGCGCCATCCCGCTCGACAGCACCGGCCCGGTGCACCCGACCCGCACCGGCGTCGTGCACCTGTACGGCTACACCGGCTCGGACTTCGTCGCCGGCACCAAGGCCGGCCAGGACTACCCGGGCTTCCAGGGCACCGACGACTACATCTTCATGCCGCTGCAGGGCAGCACCCAGTGGGACGGCCTCTCCCACTTCTTCTACAAGGACACGATGTTCAACGGCTTCTGGATCGGGAACGTCGAGTCCTACGCCGGTGCGCGTCGCGGGTCCATCCACCAGATGAAGGACACCCTGGTCGGACGCGGTGTCCTGCTCGACCTGCCGAAGTACAAGGGCGTCGACCGGCTCCAGCCCCAGTACGGCATCACGCCCGACGACCTCGACGGCTGCGCCGAGGCCCAGGGCGTGAGCGTCGGCGAAGGCGACATGCTGGTCGTCCGGACCGGGCACGTGCCGTGGTTCTACGAGCTCGAGGACAAGATGGAGTACTGGAAGGTCGGTGCTCCCGGCATCACCCGCGCGGTGGTCGACTGGCTTGCGGAGAAGGACGTCGCCGCGCTCGCGATGGACAACATCGCGGTCGAGGTCGAGCCGTTCGAGGAGCCGTACGACCACGTCTACCCGCTCCACGCCCGGCTGATCCGGGACCTCGGCCTCACCCTCGGCGAGGTGTGGTGGCTGGAGGACCTCTCGGCCACCTGTGCCGAGCTCGGCCGGTACGAGTTCTTCCTCTCGGCGCCGCCGCTCAACGTGACCAACGCGTCGGGATCGCCGGCGAACCCGGTCGCGATCTTCTGAGGCCACGAGCCGACGGTCGCCAGGCCGGGCCGGCCGCATCGGCCCGGCCTGGCGATCCCCAGCCCTGCAGCCCACGACGCACATCCACGACGCACACCGACGAGGTACGCGAATGAACTCCACGCAGCACCACACCGAGCTGGCGCGCAGCCGCCGGCTGGTCCTGGGCGAGATTCTCGCGCGCAACGCGCGCCGGGAGCCTGACCGGACGGCCGTCGTCTTCGAGGAATCCTCGTTGACCTTCGCCGAGCTCGACGAGAGGACGAACCGGCTCGCCAACGCGCTGGCCGCTCGTGGAGTCGGCCACGGCGACAAGGTCGCGGTGCTGATGTACAACCGGCTCGAGGTCGTCGAGTCGTTCTTCGCCTGCCAGAAGCTGGGCGCCTGCCCGGTGCCCGTGAACTTCCGCCTGGCCCCGAGCGAGCTCGCCTACATCCTCGAGGACTCCGACGCCGTGGTGGTCCTCACCGACGGCCGGCTCACCGCCCTGGCGCTGGAGTCGACCGCGGAGCTGCCCGCCGTGCGCCTGGTCGCCACCACGGGCGACACCGGGGGCAGCGAGGGGCGGGCGGAGTCCTACGAGGAGCTGCTCGCGGCGGGCTCGCGGGAGGCGCCGGACGCCGACGTCGACGAGGACGACCTCGCCTTCCTCATGTACACCTCGGGCACGACCGGCCGCCCCAAGGGCGCGATGCTGACCCACCAGAACCTGGTGTGCAACACGATCAACTGGATCCTGGAGATGGAGGCGCGGCCGGGGGACACCTGGCTCTCGGGCCTGCCGCTGTTCCACATCGGTGGCGTCAACGGCCTGCTGCCGTTCATCTACCTCGCCGGAACCTGCATCATCACGCCGTCGACGAACTTCGACCCCGAAGAGTCGCTGCGGCTCCTCGAGAAGCACAAGCCGACGATGTGCTACTTCGTGCCGACGCAGTGGCAGCAGATCTGCGAGCTGCCGCGCGCCAGGGAGATCGACACCTCCGGCCTGCGCCGGGCCCTCTGGGGCGCCTCCCAGGCGCCGCCGAGCACGCTCGAGCTCCTCGTGGACACGTTCCCGACCGTCGGGATCGTCAACGCCTTCGGCCAGACCGAGATGTCCTCGAACACCTGCTTCCTCAAGGCCGACGACGCGGTGCGGAAGATGGGGTCGGTGGGGCTGCCCGCCGTCAACGTCGAGGTCCGCATCGTCGACGACGAGGGCAACGACGTGGCACCGGGCGAGATCGGCGAGATCGTCTACCGCGGGCCCACGGTGATGAAGGGCTACTACAAGGCGCCCGACGCCACCGCCGACGCGTTCCGGGGCGGCTGGTTCCACAGCGGGGACCTCGTGCGACGGGACGAGGAGGGCTTCATCTACGTCGTCGACCGCGTCAAGGACATGATCATCAGCGGCGGCGAGAACATCTACCCGGCCGAGGTGGAGCGTGCCGTCGAGCGACACCCGGCGGTCCGCGAGGTCGCGGTCGTGGGAGTTCCGCACCCACGCTGGGTCGAGACGCCCGTCGCCGTGGTCGTGGCCTCCGGGGAGGAGCGGCCGGAGGCGGAGGACGTCCGCGAGTTCCTCAGGGCCGACCTGGCGTCGTACAAGAAGCCGTCCGCGGTCGTGTACGTCGACGAGCTCCCCCGGAACGCCTCGGGCAAGATCTTGAAGCGCAACCTCCGCGACAGCTACTGGGACCTCTTCGCGCAGTCGGGACAGACAGAGTGAGCGGCCCCGCCGTCCCGACGCGGACCGACGAGCGCGGCATCCGGCACTACGACGTCCCACTCCCCGTGGACCTCGTCGACATGCTCCGCCGGACGGTTGCCGAGCGTGGCGATTACCCGGCCCTCGTCACCCCGAGCGCCCGGCTCACCTGGGCGGAGGTCGGACGGGAGACCGACGCCCTGGCCGGCCGGCTGCGGTCGGCGGGGGTCGGCGCCGGCGACCGGGTCGCCGTGCTCGCCGGCAACGGCATCACCTTCACCGTCGGGGTCCTGTCCGTCTGGGCGGCCGGCGCCATCGCGGTGCCGCTCAACCACCGTCTGACCGGCACGGACCTCACCGTCCTCCTGCAGGACAGCGGTGCCCGCCTGCTGCTGGTCGGCGCCGGCATGGAGGAGCTCGCCGGCTCCGCCGTCGCTGGCGTCGAGGGCGGGACCCCGATCCGGGTGGCCGTGGCCGACGGGGACGGTCGCCTCCTCTCCGACGAGCCGGTCGGCGCCCTGCCCGCGGACACCCCGGGCGGGTCAGCGCCCGCCGCGATCATGTACACCTCGGGCACGACGGGTCGGCCCAAGGGGGTCGTGATCAGCCACGGCAACGCCCTGCAGAACGCCGTCACCTGCACCACCGTCATCGGACGGCGGCCCGAGGACGTCGAGCTCCTGATGGTGCCGCAGTTCAACATCACCGGGCTCTGCTCGCAGACCGTGCCCGTCGTGCTCCTCGGCGCCACCGCCTACCTCCTCGACGGCTTCGAGGCCGGCCGTGCCCTCGCGGCCATCCGCGAGCACGGGTGCACGTCCACCGTCGGCGCGCCGACGATGTGGTGGCGGATCCTCGAGTGCGCCGGCGAGCAGGACGGTGGGCTCTCGAACCTCCGGCTGGCGCTCTTCGGCGGTGCGCCCATGCCGACCGCACTGCTCGACCGGATGCGTGCCGCGATGCCCGGGGCGACGCTCGGCAACGGCTTCGGGATGACCGAGACCTGCTCGATGATCACTTACGTCGGCGGCGAGGACGTGCTGCGGATGCCCCACAGCGTCGGCCGGCCGCTCCCGCTCACCGAGCTGCGGCTGGTCAACACCGGCATCGGCCACGACGTCGCCGAGGGGGAGATCGGGGAGATCGTCGTCCGCGGCGGCCAGGTGGCGATGGGCTACTGGACCGCCGACGGTCTTGCCCCGCTGACCGACGAGGACGGCTGGATCGCCACCGGCGACGCCGCCGTCATCGAGGACGGCTTCGTGGTCCTCCGGGACCGCCTCAAGGACGTCATCAAGCGGGGCGGCGAGTCCGTCTACAGCTTCGAGGTCGAGAACGTCCTCCACCAGCACTCGGGGGTGCTGGACGCCGCTGTCGTCGGCGTTCCGGACGAGCAGTACGGCGAGCGCGTGGTCGCCCACGTGGTCGCCAAGCCTGGCCATGGCCTGACCTCCGAGGAGCTCAGGAACTTCTGCCGGGAGCACCTCGCCCACTACAAGGTCCCCTCCGTGGTCGAGGTCCGGGACGAGCTACCGCGCAATCCCGGCGGCAAGGTGGTCAAGTCCCTGCTGCGCAGCGCCGACGCGTGACCCCTGTCCAACATCCACCCATGTGATCCACCTGCCTTCAAGGAGCACGGAATGAAGCGCACCATCCGCATGACGGCGGTCGCCGTCGCTGCCACTCTCTCGCTCGTCGGTTGTTCGATGGACAGCGACGAGCCCGCCAGCACAAACACGCCCGACAGCAGCGAGAACGGCGGCGACAGCGGCGCCGAGGAGGCCACCGGTCCGGTGGAGGACCTCGAGATCGGATTCGTCGCGGTCAACCTCAACTCGCCGAGCATCAACGGCATCAAGGACCAGTTCGTCGAGGCCGCCGAGGAGAAGGGCTGGTCGGTCGAGGTCTTCGACGGCCAGGGAGACCAGGCCGCCACCAACAACGCTGCCAGCGACTTCATCAGCCGCGGCGTCGACGTGATCGTCAACAACTCCTCGCCGAACGCCCAGATGACGGGCGTGATGGAGGAGGCCGAGTCCGCCGGGATCCCGTTCGTGTCCATCTACGGGGGCTTCGTCGAGGGCGTCGACGCGGAGATCGGGACGAACGAGTTCATCAACAGCAGCCTGGTCACCGCCGAGATGGTGAACCGTCTCAACGGCGAAGGTCGCGTGGTCAAGCTGAACTGGACGGTTCTGCAGGCGCTGCGCGACCGGGACGCCGGCTTCGAGGCCGTCATCAGCGAGAGCCCGGACATCGAGGTCGTCCGTGAGATCGAGGTCAAGGTCCCGGGACAGGTCGACGACACCTACGCCCAGCTCACCAACCTGCTCCAGTCCGACAAGGACATCGACGCCATCTGGCTCGGCTGGGACGAGCTGGCGCCGCCGGCTGTGCGCGCGATCGAGGAGGCCGGCCTCGAGGACAAGGTCTTCGCGATGGGCTTCGACGGCAACGCCTTCGCGTGGGACCTGATCCGCGAGGGCTCGCCCTACGTCATGGAGCCGGCCAACCCCTTCCCGCTGATGGGTGGCAAGGCGGTCGAGACGATCGAGACGATCGTCGGCGGTGGCGAGCTTCCCAGCAAGGTGATCTACATGAAGCCCTGCCTGGTCAACGAGCAGACCGTGCCCGCGGAGGGCGAGGAGCCCGACTGGGAGAACTGCGCGTACTTCCCGGGCGAGATCTGAGCTGTCCACCTCACCACGGACGAATCGACAGGCGAACTGACGTGACGAAGCAGCACGAGCCGGGGCGGGAGAACACCTCCTCCCGCCCCGGCCCGCTCCTGAGGGTCCGCGACGCGGTCAAGGACTACCCGGGCACGCGGGCACTCGACCACATGAACTTCTCCCTCGAGGCCGGGGAGGTGCACGCGCTCCTCGGCGAGAACGGCGCGGGCAAGTCCACGCTCATCAAGGCGCTGGCAGGTGCGCTGCCCCTGAGCTCCGGGACGATCGAGATCGATGGCCAGCCGGTGGCCGTACGCAGTCCGCAGCGTGCGCAAGCGCTCGGCGTCTCCGTCGTCCACCAGCACGGCAATCTCGTTCCCGAGCTGTCAGTCACCGAGAACGTGCTGATGGTCGAAGGCCTGGGACGTCGCATCGGCCTCCTGGTCGACTGGCGAAGCGCCCACCGCCGCACCCGCGACCTCCTCGACCGGGTGGGGCTCCCCGGGCTCGATCCGGAGCGAGAGGTGTCCACGCTCGGGCCGCACGAACAGGCCATGGTCGCGGTCGCCAAGGCGCTGGCCAGCAACGCCCGCGTGATCATCCTCGACGAGCCGACGACGGCGCTCCAGCCAGCGGAGGTGGACACCCTCTTCACGCAGATGCGCAAGCTCGTGGGGGAGGGCATCGGATTCGTCTTCGTGACTCATCGCCTGGGCGAGGTCTTCAAGGTCTGCGACCGGATCACCGTCATGCGTGACGGGGCGCTGGTCGGGACCTGGCAGGCCGAGGAGCTCGACCACGACTCCTTGGTCGACCAGCTCGTGGGCCAGGAGAAGTCGATCTCCCACGAGGCGCACCGGTCCGCCACCGAGGTCGGGGCGGTCGTGCTCGAGGTTCGTGACCTGCGCGGCAACGTGCTGCGCGGGCTGGACTTCGTGGTTCGCGCCGGTGAGGTGGTGGGCGTCGCGAGCTTGCCGGGCGAAGGTGCCGAGCAGGTGGTGGAGTCCCTCTACGGCCTGTGCAAGGCGCAGGGCGAGGTGCTGATCAAGGGCAAGCGGGAGCGGATCCGCACCCCGCAGCAAGCGGTCGCTGCGGGAATGGCCCTCGTGCCGCGGGACCGGCTCGCGCAAGGCCTGGTCAGCGGCCTCTCGATCCGGGAGAACGCGACCCTGGCCACCACAGGGTCCTACACCAGCGACCCGGTCCTGCGCTGGATGCGCAAGGGCAAGGAGCGCCGCGACGTCGCCGAGGTGATGTCCCGCCTGAGCCTGAAGAGCGGGGGGCTCGAGAGCGAGGTGCGCACCCTGTCCGGCGGCAACGCGCAGAAGGTGGTCATCGGCCGCTGGCTGCTGCGCGACGCAACGGTCTACCTGCTGGACTCGCCCACCGCTGCGGTGGACGTCCACACCAAGGCCGAGATCTACGGCCTCGCCCGCAGCCTCGCCGACAACGGCGCCGCCGTGGTCTTCACCTCCACCGAGCTCGAGGAGTTCGTTCGTGTCTGCGACCGGGTCCTCGTCCTCCACGACGGCGAGGTCGCCGGCGAGGTCGCCGGCGAGGAGATCACCGTCAACTCGATCATGCGTCTGTCCTTCGGGAGGAACAGTGTCTAGCCCAGCAGTGGCCGAGTCGTCCCAGACGACCGGCGCGCGGCGAGAGACGTCGACGAGCGACAAGCTCATCGACCTCGTGAGTCGCTACGGAACCATCGTGAGCCTCCTGGCATGCATCGCCATCTTCAGCCTGATGCAGCCGGACGTCTTCGCCACCAGCCAGAACTTCTTCAACGTCCTCAATCAGGTCTCGATCCTCGGCATCATCGCCCTGGGCCTCACTGTCGCGCTCGTGCAGGGGCTCTTCGACCTCAGCCTTGCCGGCATGGCCACCCTTGGCGGCTACTTGGTCTGCAAGTGGCTGGCGGACGGCACCATGGCCAGCCCGGTCCTCGCGGTGCTCGTCGTGCTGGCGCTCGCGCTGGTGATCGGCGCCTTCAACGGCGTGGTGGTGGCCTACGGCGGCGTCTCGGCATTCATCGTCACGCTGGCGGTGGGCTCCATCCTCACCGGCGTGGTGCTCGGCGTCTCGGACTCCCAGACCGTGCTCTCCGGGATCCCCGATGGGTTCCTGATCATGGGGCAGGGCGAGATCGGCCCGATCCCGATGCCGGTGGTGTTCCTCGCCATCGTCGCGCTGGTGCTCTACGTCCTGCTCGAGCAGACCCAGGTCGGTCGGCACATGTACGCCATCGGCGGCAACTCCGAGACGGCACGGCTCTCGGGCATCCCGGTCAAGCGGTACGCACTGATCGCGCTCGGCATCTCCGCAGCCTGCGCCGCCCTCGGCGGCATGATCGTCGCGGCAAACCTCGGCGTCGGCCGGCCCCAAGGCGTGGGCGACACCTACTTGCTCGACGCGTTCGCCGCTGCATTCATCGGGGCCTCCACCCTGCGTCCGGGCCGGTTCCACATCATGGGCACGGTCATCGGGGTGCTGCTGATCGGCGTCATCAACAACGGCCTGTCGATCATGGGCGTCGAGACCTTCTGGCAGTACGCCGTGCGCGGCATCATCCTGCTCCTCGCCGTCTTCGCCGCGAGCTTCCTCGTGATGAGGCGTCGATGACCGGGACCGGCGGCCAGCCCGAGGCTCGGGTCGTCGTCGTCACCGGCGGTGCTCGGGCGGGCGGCATGGGGCGCGCGATCGCCGAGTCGTTCCTGCGGCAGGGGGACACGGTGGTGCTCTCCGACGTCGGCGCACCGCTCGACAGCCATCCCGACTACGAGGTCGCGCCCTCGGAGCACCTCGCCCAGGCGGCCACCGAGCTCGGCGCGCTGGGGACGGTCACCGCCGTGCCGTGCGACGTCACCAGCGAGGAGCAGGTGACCGCGCTCTTCGACGCCGCGATCGACGAGCACGGCCGCGTCGACGTCCTCGTGAACTGTGCGGGTCTCGCGATCGGGCTCTCGCCCGTCACCGAGCTCTCGCTCGCCGACTGGCGGGTCAACATCGACGTGATGGCGACCGGAGCTTTCCTCTGCGCACGTGAGGCGGCGCGCCGGATGGTGCCCCAGGGCAGCGGCCGGATCATCACGATCGCCTCCCAAGCGGGGAAGACCGGTCAGCCGCTCCTGGCCGCCTACTCGGCGGCGAAGTTCGCCGTGGTCGGACTGACCCAGAGCATGGCCGCCGAGCTGGGCGAGCACGGGGTGACGGTCAACGCGATCTGTCCCGGCACGATCGACACCCCGCTGCTCGCCGTGAAGGGTGGGGTCTACGAGACGTTCTCGGGCGCCGCCGGGCGGACCGAGGAGGACTACCGCCGCAGGCTGGCCCGCCAGATCCCGGCTCGCCGCTTCGGCACGCCCGAGGACGTGGCGGCCGCGGCCGTCTACCTCGCCTCCGACGGCGCCTCGTTCGTCACGGGTGAAGCGCTCAACGTCACCGGTGGACAGGAGATGCACTGACATGTCCCGGCCACTGGGTGCCGTGCTCCACGGTCCGACCGACGTCCGCGTCGAGGCGCTGGAGCAGCCCGAGGTCGGGCCGCGCGACGTGCTGCTGGACGTCGAGGCGTGCGGCGTCTGCGGGTCCGACCTGGCGTCGTACGCGCACGGCCACTACGTCGAGCCGGGGCAGGTGATGGGGCACGAGCTCTCGGCGACCGTGGCGGTCGCGGGGGCGGAGCTGGCAGGGCTGGCGCCCGGCACGCGGGTCGCGGTCCGGCCGATGCGCTCGTGCGGCGAGTGCGCCTACTGCCAGGACGGTGACACCCACCTGTGCGGGTCCACGGCCGGGCGCTCCCTCGGCTACGGGGCCCAGGGCGCCTTCGCGCAGCAGCTCCACCTGCCCGACGTGGTGGTGGGCCTCGACGTGGTGCCCGTGCCCGACGGCACCGACCCGTACGACCTGCTGTGGGCCGAGCCGCTCGCCGTCGCGCTGCACGCGGTCGGCCTCGCGGGCGGCACGGCCAACCGGCGGGTGCTGGTCACCGGCGCCGGGGCCGTCGGCCTCACCGTCGCCGCAGCCGCCCTGGCGCAGGGGGTGGCCGTCCACGTCGTCGAGCCCGTGGCCCACCGACGCGACGCCGCGGAGCGCCTCGGCGCCACGGTCTCCACCCCGGACGACTCCCTCGGGGACGAGGTCTACGACGCCCTCCTCGACGCCTCCGGGGTCCCGGCCGCCGTCAGCGCCGGGCTGCCCCTGCTCTCGCCGACCGCACCGGTGGTCCTCGTCGGCCTGAACGACGCGCCGGTGCCGTGGCCGGTCGACGGCCACCCCCTCATCGGGTCCTTCGGCTACGTCGACGCGGACTTCGCGCAGGCGGTGGACCTCATCGTCTCCGGCCGGGTGTCGCTCGGCGACCTGGTCACCCACCGGTACCCGCTCGACGAGGCGGCCCGCGCCCTCACGGCCCCCCGACCGGACGACCACGTCGTCAAGGCGGCCGTCGTGCCGAACGCCTGACGAGTCCCTCAGTTCCTGCCCCCGAACGTGCCGCAGCCCCGCTCCGGCACTCGCAGCAAGGAGAACCCATGACCAGCCCTTCCCCCGCCCGCGACTCGCTCGAGTTCACCCTCACCGGCCATCGGGTCTGGGTCACGGGTGCCAGCCGCGGCCTGGGACGCGCCATGGCGCTCGGGTTCGCCGCGGCGGGTGCCCGGGTGGCCCTCACCGCCCGTTCCGCGGAGGCGGTCGCGGAGGTCGCCGCGGAGGTCGAGAGCGCGGGCGGCGAGCCGCTGGTTCTCGTCGGCTCCGTCTCCGACGGTGCTGCCGTGAGCGCGGCCGTGGACGCGATCCGGGACGCCTGGGGCGGGCTCGACGCGCTGGTCAACTGCGCGGGCGTGAGCCCAATCTTCAAGCGGGCCGAGCTGGTCGAGGACGACGAGTGGCGACACGTGATGGACGTCAACGTCACGGGCACGTTCCTGTGCGCCCGGGAGGCGGGCAGGCTCATGCTGGGATCCGGCGGCGGCGCGGTCGTGAACATCTCGAGCATCCACGGGCAGGTCGGCATGGACCGGATGGCCCCCTACTCCGCCAGCAAGGGCGCGGTCGACGCGCTGACGAGGACCCTCGCGCTCGAGTGGGCCGAGCGTGGGGTGCGGGTGAACACCCTGTCGCCCGGCTACTTCGAGACCGACATGACCGAGGCGCTTCGGGGCAGCGAGAAGTGGCGCGGCCACCTGCTGTCGAAGATCCCGCTCGGCAGGTTCGGCGTGCCCGAGGAGATCGTCTCCGCAGCGCTGTTCCTCGCCTCGGACGCCTCCGGCTTCATGACCGGGTCGAACATGGTGGTCGACGGCGGCTGGACCGCCGCATGAGCGAGGCCACCGACGTCGGGGTGTGGGAGGCGCTCTACACGACCCGCGCCATGCGACGCATGCGGCCAGACCCCGTCCCCCTGGAGGTGCAGGCCCGGATCATGGACGCCGCGGTCCGGGCGCCGAGCGGGGGTGACTCCCAGGCGTGGCGCTTCCTGCTGGTCGACGACCGCGCGGTCGTCGACCGGCTCGCCGGGCCCTACCGTGAGGCGGTCGACCTGCTGTGGCGTGGTCACTACGCCGCGCAGGTCGCCGCTGCGGAGGCGGACCCGGACGCGCCGGCGTCGGTGCGCTTCCGCCGGCTCCGCGCCAGCGTGCAGCACCTGGCCGACCACTTCGCGGACGTCCCGCTGCTCTTCTTCGCCTTCTCCCGCAACGACCGGGACGGCAGCTCGACCTACCCGGCCGTGTGGTCGGCGATGCTGGCCGCCCGCGCACAGGGCGTGGGCAGCGCGATGACCAACGTGCTCGACGTCTTCCGGCCCGACACCACCAAAGCGGTGCTGGGGGTGCCGCCGGACCGGGGCTGGACGCTCGCGGCCACCGTCGCGATGGGCTACCCCCTGGGCCGCTGGGGCGTGGCGCCCCGCCGGCCGGCCCACGAGGTGACCTACCGCAACCAGTGGGGCACCGCCCCGGGGTTCGAGACCACCGAGCCGCTGTGGTCGCCGGACCGCGGTACGGCGTGAGCGCGCCGGCCGTGCCGTGCTCCATGCCGGCCGCCGCCCCGCTCTACCCGCCTCCGCCCTACGAGTTCCGTGGCGCCCGCCAGACCTGGGTCGTCTACGAGGCGGACCCGGCGTCCCTCGCAGGCCACCTCCCCGCCGGCGTGCGCCCGGACAGCGACCCGGCGGTCTGCGCCGCGTGGGCCTGCCACTACCCGACCTCGACCTTCGGGCCCTACCTCGAGGCCTACCTCGTCGTTCGCGTGGAGGTCGGCGGTGAGCGCTTCTGGTACCAGCCGGTGATCGTGACCGACGCCGAGGCGCCGATGGCGGCCGGTCGGGAGCTGTGGGGCTACGGCAAGAAGCTGGCGGCGCTCACCTGGTCCGGGCAGGCCGCGGGGCGCCCGGGCGGTGAGCAGCTGGTGATGATGGTCGAGCGGCCGCGCGGCGTGCGGCTGATGACGCTCTCCATGCAGCCCGAGCGGCTCCTGCCGGCCGACGAGCTGGTGTCGTCGGAGACCGCGGAGATGCTGCCCACGCTCAGCCATCGGTTGGTGCCCTCTGCCGAGGCGGGTCGCCCGCCGAGCGTCGACGAGCTCGTGGCGGTCGACGTGCGCGCCCGGTCGCACCGGGGCGCGGACGGGCGCCTCGAGCTCTGGCGGGGCCGGGGCGCGGTCGAGCTCGGATCGGCCAGCGCAGCCGACCCCTGGCACGTCTTCGCGCCGGTGCGGGTGCTCGACGCCTTCACCTCGCTCACCGACTTCACGCTTCCGCTGGGCCGGGTCGTCCCCCGCCCCGGAGATCCGCAGGACACCTGATGCAGACGTCGAGGAGATGAGATGGGCTACCGCCGTACCCCCGAGGAGATCGCCGCCGTGCAGGCGACCCTGGCGGACGTGGAGTTCGTCGGCGGGGAGTCGCTCAGCGTGGACTTCCTGACCCGGCCCGACACCGTGCGGGCGCTCCTGCCCGCCGAGCTGGACCCCGGGGCCTCGCCGCGGTTGACGGTCCAGGTGAGCAGGTGGCGGAGCAGCTGTGTCGGCGACTTCGCGGCCTCGGCCGTCTACGTGAGCGCCAGCCACCGCGGCGTTCCGGGCGACTACGTCCTGTGCATGTTCATGGACAGCGACGTCCCCACGCTCTTCGGGCGCGAGCTGTACGGCGAGCCGAAGAAGATCGGGACGTCGACCCTGTGGCGCAACGACGGCCACATGACCGGTCGTCTCGAGCGTCACGGCGCGCGGCTCGTCGAGCTGGAGGCCGACCTGGGCGAGGACCGTGGTCCGGTGGAGGTGGTCGGGCGCAACTACAACGTGAAGTACGAGCTCCGCCCCGACGGCACCCTCGCGGGCGCGCCGACGCTGATGCGGGCGGAGTTCGCCCAGCGCACGACCGTCGTGCGCCGGGGCCCCGCCAGGCTCCGGCTGCAGGGCACGGTCCACGACCCGCTCCACGAGCTGGAGGTGCTCGACCTGCGCGACGCCGTCTACGTCGAGACGGGGATGAAGGCCACCTGTGCCCCGGTGGAGTCGATGGACCCGGATGCGTTCCTGCCCCTCGCGCTCGGCCGCTGCGACTACTGGCCGGCCCTGGGGACGGCCCGCCTGCCCGCCTGAGGGTCCGCGCCGGATCCCTAGAGTGGCGACCATGACCTCTCCTGATGCGGAGGACTGGCGCGCGTACGGGCCCCCGTCACTGCCGCGAGTGCTCGACGCGGCACTGCAGCGGTTCGCCGAGCAGGGCTACCACGGCACCAGCATCCGCGACCTGGCCGCGGATGCCGGCCTCTCCGTGCCCGGGGTCTACCACCACTACCGGTCGAAGCAGGAGATCCTGCTGGCGCTGATGATGGCGGTGATGGACGAGCTCCTCGAGCGGAGTGCCGCGGCGCTCGCGTCGGCTCCCGACGATCCGTCAGCCCAGTTCGACGTGCTCGTCGAGTCGCTCCTGCGCTTCCACATGTTCCGGCGACGCCAGGCGTTCGTCGCCTCCAGCGAGATCCGCAGCCTCGCCCCGGAGAACCGACGGCGGTACGTCGAGCGCCGCGACGAGCAGCAGCGGATGCTGGACCGCGTGGTCGTCGCGGGCACGGACGCGCGGGCCTTCGGCACGCCGTACCCGGTGGACGCCTCGCGCGCGGTCGCGTCGCTCTGTGTCGGGGTCGCCTCGTGGTACCGCGACGACGGTCCGCTCGAGCCCGACGAGCTCGTCCGGCGGCACCTCGTGCTCGCCCGGGGCCTGGTCGGCGCGGCCGGCTGAGGCTGCGCGGAGGGATTGACCGGTCGCATGCGGGGTGCGACACTCGTGTCCCGAGCGAGCGATCGGTCGGTGGCCGCGACGAAGGAGGACCGATGAGTGACCTGGTGAGCCGGACGAGGGACTTCGTCCGGGCGAGCGTGCTGCCGCTCGACGACGAGCACGACGGCGACATCGAGGCGGCCGGCGGCGACGACCTCCGTGTCCGCCTGCAGGCCCTGGCCCGGGAAGCCGGGGTCTTCGCGCCGCACGCGCCGGTCGACTGCGGCGGCCAGGGCCTCGGCATGGTCGATCGGTCGGCCGCCTTCGAGGAGGCCGGGTACTCGCTCTTCGGTCCGCTCGCGACCGGGATCGCGGCGCCCGACGAGGGCAACGTCCACCTGCTCGCCCACGTGGCGACCGAGGCGCAGCGGGCGACGTACCTGCAGCCGCTGGCCCGCGGGGAGGTCCGCTCCGCCTTCGCCATGACGGAGCCGGCGCCGGGTGCGGGCAGCGACCCGTCGGCTCTGCTGACCCGCGCGACGAAGGTCGACGGTGGCTGGGTCGTCAACGGCCGCAAGTGGTTCATCACCGGCGCCGACGGCGCCGGCTTCTTCATCACGATGGCGCGCACCAGCGGTGAGCCCGGCGACGGCGGCGGCGCCACGATGTTCCTGATGCCGGGCGAGACCGAGGGCCTCGAGGTGGTGCGCCACGTCGGCACGGTGGACCGGTCCATGGTGGGCGGCCACTGCGAGGTCTCCTTCACCGACGCCTTCGTCCCCGACTCGGAGGTGCTCGGCGGGGTCGACGAGGGCTTCCGCTACGCCCAGGTCCGCCTCGGGCCAGCCCGGATGACCCACGTCATGCGCTGGACCGGCGCCGCCCGCCGGGCCCACGAGGTCGCGGTCCGTCACGTGGCCGGGCGCGAGCTCTTCGGGTCCCGGCTGGCCGACCTCGGCATGGTGCAGCAGATGATCGCCGACAACGAGATCGACCTGGCCGCCACGCGAGCCCTCCTCCGGGTCGCGTGCGAGGAGCTCGACGCGGGGGAGCGCGCCTCGAAGAGCACCTCGATCGCCAAGACCTTCGCCGGCGAGGCGCTGCACCGGGTCGTCGACCGCGCGACGCAGATGTGCGGCGGCATGGGCGTCTCCACCGAGCTGCCCGTGGCGCGGATCGCCCGGGAGATCCGCCCCTTCCGGATCTACGACGGGCCCTCGGAGGTGCACCGCTGGTCGCTGGCCAAGCGTGCGGTGCGTGCCGCGGAGAAGGAGCTGGCGTGACCGCTCCCGCGGCAGCCGGGCTCTCCGCGGCGGACCTGACGGCGGTGGCCGACCGGATGGCCGCCGCCGGGGTCGCCGTCGCGGGCCCGCTGGAGGCCCGCCTCATCGCCGGTGGCCGGTCGAACCTGACCTTCCGCCTGGACGACGGAGCCGCCGCCTGGGTGCTGCGGATGCCGCCCAGGCTCGGTCGGACGCCCTCGGCGCACGACGTCGCCCGCGAGTACCGCGTCACCAGTGCGCTCGCTGCCGCCGGCGTTCCCGTGGCCCGCCCCGTCACCCTGTGCGAGGACGAGGCGGTCATCGGCCTGCCGTTCGCCGTGGCCGAGTTCGTCGAGGGACGCACGGTCCAGTCCCGGGCCGACCTCGAGCAGCTCGACGACGCCACCGTGGAGTCGACGACCGGTCGCCTCGTCGAGACCCTCGCCGCGCTGCACGACCTCGACCACGTCGCGGTCGGGCTGGAGCGGTTCGGCCGACCCGACGGGTACGCCGCGCGCCAGCTGCGCCGCTGGTCCGGGCAGTGGGAGCTGGTCGGCGACCCGGCCCTCGAGCCGCTGGCCGGCGAGCTCGCCGGCCGGCTCGGTGCCGTGACGTTCGACCAGCGGTCGACCGGCGTGGTGCACGGCGACTACCGGATCGACAACACGATCCTGTCGTTCGCGCCGGACGGGCCCGCGGTCGAGGCCGTCGTGGACTGGGAGCTCTCGACCATCGGCGACCCGGTCGCCGACGTGGCCATGATGTGCGTCTACCGCCACGAGGCCCTCGACCTGGTGCTGGGCTTCGCCACCGCCTGGACCAGCGACCGCCTGCCGAGCCCCGACGAGCTGGCCGAGGCGTACGTCTCCGCCGGCGGCGTGCCGCTGCAGGACTGGGACCAGCACCTGGCGCTGGGGTACTTCAAGCTCGCCGTCATCGCCGCCGGGATCGACCACCGGTACCGCGCCGGCGCCGCCCACGGCGAGGGCTTCGACACCGCCGCGCAGGCGGTGCAGCCGCTGCTGGAGCAAGGGCTGGCGCGGGTCTGACGGGGCGGTGGCCGCGCGTCGGCTGTCGGGTCAGGCGCCGCGGCCGGGCAGCACGCGCCGGCGCGCGAGCACGTCGAGCCAGTACCGCAGGGTGTCCTCGGTGTCGAAGCACGGCCGGAAGCCCGCCTGCCGGATCTTGATGGTGCTCACGAACCGCGGGAACACCTCCGGCAGGTCGCCGAGGTTGAAGCAGAGATCGGCGTAGTGGTGTGACTCCCCGAGCACCTGGGCCAGGGTCAGCGGTCGCAGGTCGTGCTCGGCGACGACGCGGTCCCAGGTCGTTGCGTGCTCGGGCATGAAGGTCGCCATCTGACGGGGCGTGTCCGGGCCGGCCTCGACGTCGAGGGCGTCGGCGATGGCGGGCCAGAGGTCGCGCCACTCGAAGACGTCGCCGTTGGCGAGGTTGAAGATCTCCCCTCGAGCGGCCGGGGCCTCGGCGGCCCACTCCAGAGCCAGGGCGCACAGGCGTGCGTCCACCGCCTCCCACACGTACGACTCGCCGCCCGGGAAGCCGAAGGGCAGACCCTCGGCGCGGCAGATGGCGCCGTACGCGCCGATCACCGGGACCAGGTTCATGGCGGCGCCGAGTGCCCCGCCGAGGATGAGCTGCGGTCGCAGGACCGTCCAGCCGAGGCCCCTGTCGGCAGCCAGCTCGCGCAGGTGGTCCTCCTGCAGGAAGTAGAAGTTCGCGTGGTCGTCGCGAGCGGCCCGCTCCCGCGCCGGGATCGGGATCGGGTGGAGGTGGGCGCCGTACGCCTTGGTGCCCTGCAGCAGCGACACGTGCTCCAGGCCCGCGGCGTGGTCGCTCAGCGGACCGAGGAGGTTGCGAAGCATGGCGTCGTTCACCGCCATCTGGTCGTGCTCGGTCCAGCCGTCTACCAGCCCGGGCTTCTCGTAGAGCGCGGCGTAGACGAGGTGGGTGGCATCGCCGAGGGAGCGCACGACCCGGTCGACGTCGTCGCGGTCGCGGAGGTCGACGGGCAGGTGTCGGTAGCGCCCCGGATCGGGCGCTGCCTCGAGCTCCGGCTCACGGCGCGACAGCGCCACCACGGCCCAGTCCTCCCGGCTGAGCATCCGCTCGACGACCGCCGAGCCGACCACTCCGCTGGCACCTGCCACCACCATCGTCCGCATGCTGACTCCTATCGACTGGTCGGTCGAATCAACGTAGCGATGTGGTTGCCATCACACAACACCCCGGCGCATCATGGAGGCACCAGTCCCGACCGGCCGGTTGGTTCGACTCTCGTCCCGAGGAGCAGCGCATGAAGTTCGGATACATGCCCGACACCCACGGCGGCCCCTACGACCAGCCGTTGCCGGACCGAGAGCGGTCCGCCGACTTCGCAGAGCACCTGGTGCGCGAGGCGGTGGTGGCGGAGCAGTCCGGGTTCGACGGCGCGTTCGTCCCCGAGCGACACGCCCGTACGGAGACCATGTGGCCCGATCCCCTGATGGCGCTGATGGCCATGGCGACGCAGACCTCGACGATCCAGCTCGGCACCTGCGTGCTGCAGCCGGCGTACTACAACCCGACGCACCTCGCCGAGCAGGCCGCGCTCGTCGACGTCGTCAGCCGCGGACGGCTGATCCTCGGCGTCGGTGCCGGCTACCACGAGGGCTACTTCAAGCACTTCGGCGAGCCTTTCGAGGACCGGTTCGGCCGATTCCGGGAGTCCGTCGACTTCCTCCGCACCGCCTGGCGTGGCGAGCGCTTCGACTGGGCAGGGAAGCACTGGCAGATGAGTGACGTCCTGGTGAACCCGCGGCCCTACCAGGAGGAGGGGCCGGCGCTGTGGTTCGCGGGGACGACGGAGGCGGCCGTGCGACGCGCGGGCCAACGGGGCGACGGCTTGGTGCTGCTGGGCTTCTACGACCCCCTCGAGCAACGGCGTCGGATCGTCGACCTCTACCGCGAGGAGGCCGCCCGGGCCGGCCGCAAGCCGGTCGTCGCGCAGCTGCTCGACGGCTTCGTGGCGGACACCTTTGAGGCGGCCAGGGCCACCTTCGGCGACCTGTGGGTCGACGAGATTGCCTACTACCTGCGCTGGGGCATGATCGAGCTCTCCGACGAGATCCGCTCCCTCGGCGACGCGACGTTCGAGAACCTCCAGAAGTACATGGTCGTGGGGTCGCCGGCTGACGCCGCCGAGACGGTCGGTCGCTTCCGTGACGAGATGGGCCTCGGCGACGACGACTGGATCATCCTGCGCTCCCGGTTGCCGCAGGGCCCGTCCTACGAGGAGGCCCTCGGCTCCATCAGGAAGTTCGGGGACGAGGTCATCCCCCTGCTTCGGTGACCGCCGCGGACATGAGACGGCCGTAGAGCTCTACGTGCCGCCGGGCCGCTGCCTCCCAGGTGTACGACGCCGCGAGCGTGCGTCCAGGCTCCGGGTCCGGCGGGTCGTCGAGCACCTGCCCCAGTGCTCGGGCGATCGACGCCGGGTCGGTCGCGTAGGACACGGTCGGGCCCAGGACCTCGCGCAGCACGGGCAGGTCGCGCGCCACCACCGGGACACCCGCGGCGAGCGCCTCCATCGCAGCCAGGCCGAACCCCTCCTTGGTGGAGACCATGGCGAGGGCGGCCGCCTGCGCCACGAGCGCGGGGAGGGCCTGCTCCTCGATGGTGCCCACGACGACGGGCTCGACGCCCAGCTCGGCGGCGCGGGCGTCGAAGGCGGCCCGGTAGTCGCGGTAGTCGAAGAGCGTCTCCCCGCCCCCGAGCACCAGCTGCAGGCCGGGCCGGCTGTCGCGCAGCGGCGCGAACGCCTCGAGCAGGTCGATGCTCCCCTTGCGCGGCTCGATCCCGCCCAGGGCCAGGACGTACTCCCCGAGCCGGTGCGCCCATGCCGCGCGGCCCGCGGTGTCGTCCGCGCCGGCGGCGAAGCGGGCTGCGTCGACGCCGTTGGGGATCACGGTCGGGTGCAGGCCCCACCCGGCGCGGACCTCCTCGGCCACGGCCGCCGACACGCAGATGCGCGCCACCGGCTCGACGACCGCCCGCTCGTGGCAGGCCGCCAGCTCCGGCGTGGAGAACTGGTCGAGGTGGTGGATGGTGCGCACGCACGGCATCGCGGCGTTGGCGCTGATGCAGTCCTGGGCGTGCACGACGTCGTACGGCGCATGGTCGAACGCCTCGCGCAGCGTCGCGATCGAGCGGACGATCCGCGCGCCGACCGGCTCGTCCTCCTGCGCCTCGAACGGGACGGCCCGCACCCCGACAGCGGGGTCGACCGGTCGGAAGAACGTCGTGTCCCCGCCACGTGCGAGCGTCCACACGTCCACCTCCACGCCGAGCGAGGCCAGCGCCTCCGCGAGGGCGAGCGTGTGGACCACGCCGCCGCGGGGCCGGGTGGAGTAGGTGAGGAGCGCGACCCTCACGGCCGGTCCTCGCGGGCGTAGGCACCCGGGCTGAGCTCCGCCAGGTGGTGCAGCACCCGTCGGGAGCGGGCGACCTCGGCGGCGACGTCCACGTCGGCCACGGCCAGTCCGCCCTTCGAGGACGTGCGGGCCAGGACGTCGCCGCCCGGGCCCACGACCTTCGCCTGGCCCAGGAACCGCAGCCCGCCCATCACGCCGGTCTGGTTGGCCGAGACCCACACGACCTGGTTCTCCGCCGCCCGCGCGCAGTCGTAGAGGTCGAACAGGCGGGACTGGCGGTCCTGCGGCAGCCGGGACGCACGGTCGGTCACCGACGCAGGCCAGGCGGAGAGGCAGGCCAGCACCGTGGCGCCGTCCAGCGCCAGGGTCCGGGCCGCCTCGGGGAAGGTCTTGTCGTAGTCGATGAGCAGGCCGACCCGGCCGACCGGGGTGTCGAAGGGGTCGAAGGACGACCCGGCGGCGTAGACGAGCGCCTCCCCGGCGGGCTGGTGCACCTTGCGGTGCCGGCCGAGGACACCGTCGCCGCTCACGCAGAGGGCGGCGTTGTGGAGCCGGTCGCCCGACGCCTCGGTGTAGCCCAAGCAGACCACCATGGGGCCGGCCAGCGCGATGACCCGGCGCACCTCCCAGGAGTCCTCGGTCAACGCGGGCGGCAGCGTCCCCGGGTCAGGGTGGCGCAGGTCGGACAGGTAGCCGCCGAGGGTCGCGTCGGGCAGCGCGAGGAACTCGACCCCAGCGTCGCGGGCATCGCCGAGGATTCCCTCGACCTTGGCGAGCGCACGACCGAGGTCCCGGCCGAAGTGCGCCGCGACCGCCCCCAGTCGCGTCACGACCGCACCACCCTCACCCGGCGACGAGGGCCGGTGCGGTCCGGCCCAGGTGCGCGGCCAGCGTCTCGGTGACGTGCTCGGCGTCCCGGGCGATGCCGTGGAACCGGCCCGACCCCCACGTGTGCAGCCAGGGCAGGCCGAGGAAGTACAGGCCGGGCGTGGCCGTCACGCCGCGGTGGTGGGTCGGGCGACCGGACCCGTCGAAGACGCCCACCTCCACCCAGCGGTAGTCGGGTCGGTAGCCGATCGCCCACACCACCGAGGTGACGCCCGAGGCCGCGAGGTCGAGCACGGCCGGCTCGGCGGGCGGCGTCCAGACCGGCTCGTACGTCGACGCCGGCGGCGCCTCGATCCCCTGGTCGTCGATCCACCGGTCGATGTCCCGGCAGATGGAGTTGTAGACGGCATCGGCCTTGTCCAAGGACTCGGCCAGTGTCGGCCGGAACCGCAGGGACCTCCCGGCGCTTCCCTCGACCAGCCCGTCGAGCAGGCCGTAGAGGCGCATGCCGTCCGCCGCGAACGCCCGCAGGTCGATGTCCCGACCGCCGTCGCGCCCGGTGACGTAGTGGTTGGTCTTCTCCCTCGCAGCGAGACCGCCCGGGTACTGCGCGACGGCGGTGTCGTAGAGGCCCATGTCGGCCAGCCAGGTCATGCAGTCGCGGCCCCGGTAGGTGCGGGCGACGCGCGGCGCGTCCCCGAGCGCGAGGTGGACCCGCCGCCCGGCGAGGTGGAGGTCCTCCGCGATCTGGGCGCCGGACTGACCCGAGCCGACCACGAGCACGGAACCGTCGGGCAGCTGGTCGGGGTTGCGGTAGTCCGCGGAGTGGAGCTGCGTGACCGACGGGTCCAGCGCCGGCGCCCACGGCGGGACGATCGGCAGGTGGTAACCGCCGGTCGCCACCACGACGGCCTCGGCATCCCACGCCTCCGACCCGTCGGGACCGTCGGCCTCGACGAGGAAGCCGCCGTCCTCCCGACGCGTCATGCGCAACACGCGGGTGTGCTCGCGCAGGGGCGGCCCGAACGTCGGCGCGTAACCGGCGAGCCAGGCGACGACCTCGTCCCGGGACATGAAGCCGTCCGGGTCGGGGCCGTCGTAGGCGTATCCCGGCAGCCGGCAGTGCCAGTTGGGGGTCACCAGCGTGAAGCTGTCCCACCGGCTGTCAGCCCACTCGTGGGCGGCGGTCGAGGCCTCGAGGACGACGTGGTCGACGCCGTCACGGGTGAGGAACCAGCTCGCGGAGAGGCCGGCCTGGCCGCCTCCGACGACCACGACGGAGGTGCGGTGCGCGCTCACGAGTCGGCCCCGGGCAGCGGCGGGCGGAGGGCGACCACCTCGACGACCTCGTCGGGACCGTAGGTCGCGGCGGAGCGCCGGACCTGCTCGCTCGACGCGGCGGCCGAGGTGCAGGCGAAGCCGAACCTCTTGCGCACCCGCTCGCTGGCGACGGCCAGCGCCGTCGTCGACCGCTCGGTGAAGTCGCTGACGGAGTACGTCGCGCCCTCCGCGAGGTGGTCGTGGACCACGAGCGACGGGCTGTAGCAGTCCTCGACGCGGCCGTCGGGCCAGCGCACGGTGAAGGTCATCTCAGGCACGGACGGGCTCCCTCGGATCGGCCGTGACGTCGTACGCCTCGGGGCGCCGGTCACGGAGGTGGAACATGGCGCGCCGAGCGGTGTCGAGCTCGACCCGGATGTCGAGGTCGGCGACGGCCATGCCGGCGCCGGTGCCGGTCTCGGCTCGTACGTCGCCGCCCGGGCCGACGATCTTGGCGTTCCCGACGAACCGCAGGGAGCCGAAGGTGCCGGTCTGGTTCGCCGAGACCCACACGACCTGGTTCTCCAGAGCCCGCGTCCGGTCGAAGAGGTCGAACCGATGCCGCCAGCGGTCGTCGGCCACGTCGCCGGCGGTGGCCGTGCGCGAGGCCGGCCACGCCGAGATGCAGGTGACCACCTCGGCGCCGTCGAGGGCCAGGGAACGCGCTCCCTCCGGGAAGGCCTTGTCGTAGCAGATGAGCGTGCCGAGGCGTCCGACCGGCGTCTCCACGACCGCGAACCGGTCGCCGGCCAGGTAGTGGAGGTCCTCGCCCAGCGGCTGGTGCACCTTGCGGTGCACGTGGAGCACGCCGTCGCCGCTGACGACGGCCGCGGAGTTGTAGCGGTCGCGCCCGTCGGCCTCGCAGAACCCGACGACCACGGTCAGGTCGCCGGCGAGTGCGGCCACCCGACGCAGCTCCGGGCCGTCGGCGTCCATCGCCGGCGGCAGCGAGTCGGGCGCCTCGTCGTGGGAGCCGTCGCGCCCGCGGCCGAGGACGGAGAGGTAGCCCCCGAGGCTGGCCTCGGGCAGTGCGAGGAGGGAGACGCCGCGCAGGCGTGCGGCGGCGACGTGGTGCGCGATGGCGGCGAGGTTCTCCTCGACGTCGCGGCCGAAGCTGCCCGCGACGGCCGCGAGGGTGGTGGTGGTCATGCTGCTCCCAGTCCGGTCACGGGCGAGCTGATCGCCTCGGTCACGACACCGTCGGGCCAGCGCAGGCCGACCCCGGTGCCCTCGGTCAGCTCCCCGAAGGTCCGCGAGGTGACGAACGGCGGCAGCGGCGCGTCCGTGCGCCCCGCCTCCGCGGTCACCATCGCGAACCCGGGGAAGCAGGTCAGCCAGTCGGCGGTGCGGGCCCCGTCGGGAGCCGGCACCGCCGCGACGTCGACGACCGCTCGGCAGCCGCTCGCCTCCGCGAGCATCCCGGTGGTGCCGACCAACCCGCTCATGCTCACGTCCTTCGCCGCCGCGGGCGCCAGCGCCGGTACGACGCCGGCGAGCGCGCGCAGCTCGGCGGGTGCCCGGTGCGAGGAGGAGTCCCACTGGGTGCCGGTGTACCCGGGTCGCCAGCCTCCGCCGAGGTCGGCGGTGACGCGCAGCGCGTGTCCGGGCCGGCCGCCAGCGCCCGGCACCGGCCGCGTGGTCCGGCCCAGGGCGGTGACCGACAGCGCGGCGGGCACCCCGAGCTGGGTGTGCCCGCCGAGCACGGGGACGCCCCAGGCCTGTGAGGCGTCGGCCAGGCCACGCAGCACCCGTCGGGCGAAGGAGGCGTCGCGGGCGCCGACGGCGTCGAGGAGCCCGACCGGGGCGGCGCCCATGGCGGAGAGGTCGTTGAGGTTCACCAGGGCGGCGCACCACCCGGCCCACTCGGGGTCGCGCTCGACCATCGACGGCAGGATCGCGTCGCAGGCCGCCACGACGTCCGTGCCGGGCACCGGGGCCCCGTCGTCACCGAGGTAGCCCTCGCCGCTGTCGACCAGGCCGTCGAGCAGCCCGCCGAGGGCCGCCTTGGTGGCGTCGGCCAGCCGCTGGACCCGGCCGATCGGCCAGTCGACGAGCACGTGCGGATGGCCGTGGAGGTGCACCCGCTCGCGGGGGACCCAGCCGAGCCGACGGAACAGCCGCTCGTGCTGGGCCTGCACCGTGGCGTCGAAGCGCAGGGCCCCGGCGGCCTCGGCAGCGGCGCAGGCGGCGCGGACGAGCGCGGCTCCGACGCCCAGGAGCAGGCGGGATCCCGAGGCGACCACCAGGCGGCTGCCCCGCCACCACCCGAGGTCCCGGTCGCCGGCCGCCGGGTGGCGGACGGGGTGCAGCCGCACACCTCCCAGCACCTCGCCGCCGGGGCGTCGGGCGACGAGGACGATCGTGCGGGGGTCGTCGTCGACGTCGTCGCGGTCGGTGCCGTCGAAGAGCCCCTGCTCGGCGACGAACACCTCGCGCCGCAGGCGCTGGTACGCCGCCAGGTCGGCCGCGCCGGCCGGGACGACCACGAAGCCGTCGAGCGACGCCGCCGGTCGCCGGGAGCCGGTGAGGACGACGTCCGAGGCGGTGAGCGCGCTCATCCGGCGTCCCGGCCACACGCGGCGGACATGGAGTCCAGCGCCGAGCACGCCCCGCAGGCCGCGCACCCGGCCGCCTGGTCCGCCCCGGCCATGCCGGCCTCACGGAGCAGCGCCGCGACGCGGGCGGTGACGCCGTAGACCAGCTTGTGCGGCGGCGCGGGCACGCCGTCGACGTCGGTCGCCAGGGTCCCCGCGAGCGGGCGGAACGGGACGACGAAGGGGTAGACCCCCATCGCGATGAGCTCCGCGCAGCCGGCGACCAGGTCGTCGGGGTCCTCGCCCAGACCCACCAGCAGATACGTCGACACCTGGTTCCAGCCGAACACCCGCACCGCCTCGGCCCAGGCGGCGCGGTACTCCGCCATCGGCACCGATCCCTTGCCCGGCATCCACCGCCGGCGCACCTCGTCGTCGAGGGACTCGACGTGGATGCCGATCGACCGCGCCCCGGCGTCGTACAGCTCCTGAATCGTCGCCAGGTCCCCCGGCGGCTCGCACTGCACCTGGATCGGCAGCTCGGGCAGCACCTCGCGCACCGCCCGCACGCAGCGGGCGAGGTGAGTGGCGCCGCGGTCGCGGCCGTTCGACGTTCCCGTGGTCATCACCATCTGGGTGACGCCGTCGAGCTCGTGGGCCGCCCGGGCGACCTCGGCCAGCTGCGCCGGGCTCTTCACCGCCACCGTGGATCCCTGCGTGAGGGACTCCTCGATGGCGCAGAAGCGGCAGCGCTCGCTCTCGGCGTACCGCGTGCAGGTCTGCACGACGGTGGTCGCGAGCACCCGGTCGGAGTGGAGGCGGGCGATCTTCTCGTAGGGGATGCCGTCTGCGGTGACGAGGTCGTAGAAGCGGGGGCGGCCCACCGTCTCGACGCCCATGCCCGTGTCGGCGCCATCGAGCAGCAGCTTGCCGCCACGGACTGAGTAGGGGCTGCGGGGGTTGAGGGGGACGGCCGCGCCGACACCGTCCAGGAGGACGTGTCCGTCGTCGCTGGGCCCCGCGCCGGAGCGGCGGGAGACGGGGGCGTCGAGCAGCCGGATGCCGCGGATCGCGACATCCACGCGGGTGTTGGGCGCGGCCATCGTCTCGCCCTCAGAGGTTGTAGACGGAGTTGATGATGGCGCCCTTGTTGGCGAAGTGGATGACGCAGTCCTGCACGTCCAACGGGTGGCAGGGCACCACGCCCTCGATGAGGTCCTCCTCGCGGCAGCCGTGCAGCGCCATGCCGAAGCGGCAGCAGAACACCGTGCCGCCCTCGCCGATGAAGGTCTTGATCGAGTCGTTCATGTTCTGGTTCCCCGGGAACGCCACGTCGCCGGTCGTGGGGAAGCCCCGGGTGTCCATGCACGCGAGCGCTCCGGGCCCGTAGAAGTAGAGGACCGACTCGAAGCCCTTGCGGAGCGCGCGGGTCGCTTGAAGCACGGCGACGAAGCTCACCGAGGACTCGTGCGGGATGCCGTGCACCAGCGTCAGGTAGCTCTGGCCTTCGCTGGCCTGGTAGTCGGGGAAGATCTTGGTCGAGCCGTAGAGGTTGGTTCCCTTGGCCTGGGAGGGGTGCGGGATCTCCTGCACGGACTTCTGGATGTTGGTCATGATCTCGTCGTCGAACGCGGACATCGCTTCTCCTGGTGCTCGGTGCGGCATCGGGTGGGTGGGTGGTGCGGTCTCTCAGCCGTAGAGGGCCTCGAAGTTCTGGTGGAAGAAGGCATCGGCGAGGGCGCCGTCGCCGGCGGCCGCGGCCAGCCGGGCGTGCTCGCCCGCGAAGTCGCCCCAGGGCGTGTCCGTCGCGAAGAGCACCCGGTCGTGCCCGGTGCCGCGCCGTTCGACCTCCTGGGCCAGCCAGGTCGGCGCGAAGCCGATCGCCCAGCTGGTGTCGGTGTAGACCTGCTTGCCGGCCTCGATCCAGTCGAAGAACCGGCCGCCGATGAGCTTGAGGTGTCCCGACATCCCGCCGCCCAGGTGGACCAGGTGGATGCGAGTCGCGTCGCCGTACCGCTCGACGAGGCGGCCCACCTGGTCGACGTCGCTGGCCGCGCCGGGGCTGGTGTGGACGTGCACCACGAGACCGAGGTCCGCGGCGGTCGTGAAAACCCGGTCCAGCTGCTCGGCGCAGTCGGGGTCGGTGGGGGAGCCGCCGAGGAGGAAGCTGGTCTTCAGCGCAGCCACGCCGTCCTCACGGGCGAGGCCGAGGGCCTCGTCGTTGCGGGCCGCGTCGGAGGCCTTGGGGGAGACCCACAGACCGCACCGCACCCGGTCGTCGGCCTGCGCCGCCTCGAGGGCGAGCTGGTTCAGGCCGAACGCGACGTCGGGGTCGGGCACGCCGTAGTTGGGCAGGACCAGCGCCCGCTCGACGCCCTCCGCATCCAGGTCGCGCAGGAGCTCCGCGACCGTCGCCCGGGCGGTGGTGTCCGGGCTGATCGGAGGCCCTCCGTAAAACGGGTACGCCGGCAGCACGCCGATGTGGCGGTGGGCGTCGTGGGGCTTGCGGGCCATGCCGAGGAGCCTCGGGCTCTACGGTTTCGGACTGGTTTCGCCCGGAACACCGTTCGCTACCCGGTCTGTTAGATCCGCGTAACCGGCGTTCGGCCGGTCATGCGGGCCGCCTTGGTGAACCTCACGCCGGGCGGAAGGAGTCGTGCGCGTCCCGGGCGGCGTGCTTGAGCATCACGTGCTGGGTGACGGTGTACTCCAGGACGGCCTCGTGGCTCATGTCCTTGCCGAAGCCGCTGCCCTTGACGCCGCCGTGCGGTGCCTCCGAGGCGATGGGGAGGTGGTCGTTCACCCAGGTGACGCCGGCCTCGATCCGGTGGGCCACCCGCAGCGCCTTCC
The DNA here is from genome assembly GCF_051280745.1 of Nocardioides ureilyticus. Classification (NCBI taxonomy): domain Bacteria; kingdom Bacillati; phylum Actinomycetota; class Actinomycetes; order Propionibacteriales; family Nocardioidaceae; genus Nocardioides; species Nocardioides ureilyticus. Next base: position 122,681 of record NZ_JBNCOG010000004.1, read on the forward strand.
CGACGTCGCCGGTCCACACCGACGAGGCCAGTCCGTAGGCGCTGTCGTTGGCCAGGGCGACGGCCTCGTCCTCGCTGTCGAAGCCGCTCAGCACCAGCACGGGGCCGAACACCTCCTGCTGCACGATCTCGGCGTCCTGCGCGGCGCCGCGCAGCAGCGTGGGCGGGTAGTAGCCGCCCGGCCCGGCCGGCACCTCGCCGCCGGTGAGCACCTCCGCGCCGGCCTCGACCGCCCGGGTGACGAAGCCGTGGACCCGGTCCCGGTGCTCGACCGAGACGAGCGGCCCGATGTCGGTGGCGGGGTCGTGCGGGTCGCCCCAGGTCACCGCCGCCATCCGCTCGGCCAGCAGCCGGGCGAGCTCGTCGGCCACCGTGCGCTCGACGTAGACCCGGGTGGCCGCGGTGCAGTCCTGGCCCGAGTTGTACGTCGAGGCCATCGCCAGCGCCCCGGCCGCGACCGGGAGGTCGGCGTCGGCGAAGACCAGCGCCGGGGCCTTCCCGCCCAGCTCGAGGTGGACCCGCTTGGTGGCCGACGACGCGCTCTCCATCACGGCGCGCCCGGCGCCGGGGGAGCCGGTCACCGACACCATGGCCACCCGGGGGTCGGCGACCAGCGCCTGGCCGACGTCCGCGCCTCCTGTGACGACGTTGAGCACGCCCGGCGGCAGGCCGGCCTGCGCCGCGAGCTCCGCGAGCCGCAGCGTCGTGCTCGGTGTCTGCGGGGCCGGCTTGAGCACCATGGTGTTCCCCGCCGCCAGCGCGGGGCCGACCTTCCAGATCGCCATCACGAGCGGGAAGTTCCACGGCGCGATGCCGGCGACCACCCCGAGCGGCCGGCGCACCAGCATCGAGGTGAACCCCTCGCTCAGGACGCCCGCCCCCGTGCCCTCCAGGGAGCGGGCGGCGCCGGCGAAGAAGCGGAGGTTGTCGGCGCCGAAGGGCAGCTCGCCGTCGCGGAAGACCGGCACGGGCTTGCCTGTCTCGGCCACCTCGAGCGCGGTCAGCGCCTCCGCGTCGGCCTCGAGCAGGTCGGCGAGCCGCAGCAGCATTCGGGCACGCTCGCCCGCCGTCCGCGCCGACCAGGCGGGGAAGGCGGCAGCCGCGGCGTCCACCGCCGTCCGCACGTCGTCCGGAGAGCCCTGTGCGACGACGGAGGTCACCGCGCCGGTCGCCGGGTCGAGGAGCGAGGCGGCGGTGCCGCTGCCGGGACGGCTGACGCCGTCGACGTGCAGGCCGGGGATCTGGCCGGGGGTCTGGCCGGGGATCTGGTTCGTCATGTGGGTGTCCTCAACTGTTGAATCCGACGCCGAAGCGGTCCATGGTCCGCAGCAGTGCGCCTCGATGGCCGGTGCGGTCCTCGCGGGCGAGCGCGGCGCGGGCGGTCTGCACCGCGGCCCATCGGGCGGGCTCGGGCGGGAACGGCACGGGGCGCCGCTGCACGAGGCTCACGGCCGTCCGCTCGGTCTCCCGCCCGGCGAGCAGGTCGAGCGCCACCCGCGCGCCGAACCGCGAGGAGGCGACGCCGAGGCCGGTGTAGCCGACGGCGTACGCCACCCGTCCGCCACACGCCGTGCCGAAGACCGGGGTGAACCGTGACGTGGTGTCGATCATCCCGGCCCACCGGTGCGTCATCCGCACCTCGCGCAGCTGCGGGAAGGTCGCGTAGAACTGCTCGGCCAGCAGCCGGTGCGAGGCGTCGCGCTGCTCCCGCCCGGCGCCGGTGCCGTTGCCGAAGTAGTAGACCGCGTCGTAGCCGCCCCACACGATGCGGTCGTCCGCCGTGCGGCGGTAGTAGTGGAACTGGTTGCCCGCGTCGGTCAGGCCCTGGGCGTCGGCCCAGCCGATCGCGTCCAGCTGGGCGGCGGTGAGCGGCTCCGTGGCGAGCACGTGGTCCCACACCGGGAGCACCCACGCCCGGATCCGGCGCAGCACCGGCTTGAACGCGTTGGTGGCCAGCAAAACCTGCCGGGCCCGGACCACCCCATGGTCGCTGCGGAGCGCGACCCGGTCGCCGTCGCGCTGGAGCGAACGGACCGCCGATCCCTCGTGGAGCACGGCGCCACGCCGGACGGCGGCGTCACGCAGGCCGGTGGTGAGCGCCCAGGGGTCGACGAGGCCACCGGCCGTCGTCCGGACCCCCGCCAGGTATGTCGGGGAGTGGACGTCGGCGCGCACCTCCTCGGCCGAGAGGTACGTCGACTCCTCGCCGTGCTGCAGGTTGAGCTCGTGGGCCGCGCGCAGCGCCTCGGCCTCGTGGGGCCGGGTGGCGATCGCGGTCTTCCCGCAGAGCCGGAGGCCGGCCTCGATGCCCTCCTGCTGGAGGAACTCCTCGATCTCACGGACGTTGGCGCGGCCGAGCCGGAGCAGCTCGGGCAGCTCGCCGGGCCAGGTGGCGACCCCGTGCGCCAGCCCGTGCGTGAGCGACTCCGAGACGAACCCCCCGTTGCGGCCCGACGCGCCGGCGGCGACGTGCGTCGCCTCGAGGACGACGACGTCGCGGCCCGGCTGCTCCTCGAGGGCGTGGATCGCCGCCCACAGGCCGGTCAGCCCGGCGCCGACCACGACCAGGTCGGCGGTGCGGCCGCCGGCCAGGGGATCGGCGGCGGCACCGGTGTCCCGGCCCTCCCACCAGACCGGCCGCGGACGTGCGTCGGCGAGCAGGTCGGTCACGTGAGCTCCTCGCCGACCACGACGGCGTGCTCCCAGACCAGCCCGACGGACGTGCCGCGGACCGCCTCCGTCGACCCCGGCTCGGTCACCAGGAACGGTGCCTCGATGCCGGGCACGTCGACCGCGACGGTCGACGTCCCTCCCTGGAACTGGGTGTCGGTGACGGTGCCCTCCAGGATGCCGGCGCCACCGGCCACCAGCCGGACGTCCTCCGGCCGCACCACCAGGTGGGCCCGCCCCGTGACGGAGGTGCGCTGCGCTCCGCTCGGCAGCGGGCCGAACCCGTCCGCGGCGAAGGTGGCGCCGTCGTACGTGCCGGCCAGACGGTTGCTGGTGCCGATGAAGTCGGCGACGAAGAGGTTGGCGGGGTGGCGGTAGAGCTCCAGCGGCGAGGCGACCTGCTGCACCCGGCCCTCGGCGAGCACGGCGATCCGGTCGGCCATCGACATCGCTTCCTCCTGGTCGTGGGTGACCACGACGAAGGTGATGCCGACCTCGTGCTGGAGCCGCTTGAGCTCCAGCTGCATCTCGGCCCGCACCTTCCGGTCGAGCGCGGAGAGCGGCTCGTCGAGGAGCAGCAGGCGCGGCCGCTTGACGATGGCGCGCGCCAGCGCGACCCGTTGACGCTGCCCTCCGGAGAGCTGGGCGGGCCGTCGGTCGGCCATCCCGGAGAGGCCGACCGTGGCGAGGACGTCCGCGACCCGCTCGGCGATCTCCCTCTTGGGCAGCTTCTCGCGTTTGAGGCCGTAGGCGACGTTGGACGCCACCGACAGGTGGGGGAAGAGCGCGTAGGACTGGAACATCAGGTTGACCGGCCGTCGGTTCGGCGGCAGCGCCAGCAGGTCGTCCCCGCCGAGCAGCACCGCCCCGCCGTCGGGGTGCTCGAAGCCGGCGATCGCGCGCAGCAGCGTGGTCTTGCCGCACCCGGAGGGGCCGAGCAGCGCGAAGAACTCGTTCTCCGCGATCGTCAGCGACACCCCGTCCAGCGCGCGGACGTCACCGAAGGAGCGGTGGACGTCGCGGACCTCCAGCAGGGGGGTGGGCGGGGCGGTCATGGCTTCTCCGTTCTGCGCACGGCACGGGCGGCCACGACCACCACGGCGATGCTGACGACGACCAGGACGGTCGCGAGGGCGTTGATCTCGGGGGTGACGCCGGTGCGCACCATCGAGTAGACGGTGATCGGCAGGGTCTTGGTCGTCGCCCCGGCGGTGAAGAAGGCGATGACGAACTCGTCGAGCGACAGCGTGAAGACGAGCAGCGCGCCGGCGACGACCGCCGGCGCGATCGAGGGCAGGGTCACCTGCACGAAGGTCGTGACGGCGCCGGCGCCCAGGTCCCGGGAGGCCTCCTCCAGGGACGCGTCGGAGCCGGCCAGCCGGGAGCGCACGACGGCGACCACGAACGCGGTCCCGAACGCTGCGTGGGCCAACAGCACCGTGCCGGCGCTCTTCGAGACGCCGGCTGCGTAGAAGAACGCGAGCAGGCCGATCGCCAGCACGAGGTCGGGCAGGATCGCCGGCGCCATGGCCGCCGCCTCGAGGAGCTTGGACCGGGTGTGGCGGGCCAGACCCACGGCGAGGAGCGTCCCGAGCACGGTCGCGACCACGGTCGCTCCGGCCGCGATGCCCAGCGAGGTCACGACCGACTGGCGCAGGACGGCGTCGTCGAAGAGCTCGCCGTACCAGCGCAGGCTGAAGCCGTCCCAGCTGTACGCCGAGCCGCCGGCGTTGAACGACATGGCGACCAGCACCATGATCGGCAGGTAGAGGAAGAGGGCGGTCAGCAGCAGGGGCAGCCAGATCCACCCGCGTCCGCCGCCGCTGCGGCGGCTAGCCACGACGGCCACCCTCCACGAGTCGGGTGACCCAGGCCTGGCCGAGGAAGAGCAGGACCAGCAGGCCCACCACGATCATCGCGAGCACCGACCCGAAGGGCCAGTCCTGCGCCTTCAGGAACTGGTCGCGGATCAGGTTGCCGACCATCACGGTCTTCCCGCCGCCGAGCAGCTCGGGAACGACGAAGTTCCCGAGGCTCGGGACGAACACCAGGATCGAGCCGGTGATCACGCCGGGCAGCGTCAGCGGCAGCTGGACGCTGAGGAAGGTGCGAACCCGGCCCGCGCCGAGGTCGGTCGCCGCCTCCAGGAGGCCGGTGTCGACCTTCTCGATCGCGGCGTAGAGCGGCAGGATCATCAGCGGCAGGTAGGAGTAGACGAGACCGACCACCACGGCTCCTGGGGTGTAGAGGAGGGTGAACCGCTCGTCGGCGAGGCCCAGCCACACGAGCGCGTCGTTGACCACGCCCTGGCTGTTGAGCAGCACGATCCAGGCGTAGACGCGGATGAGGAAGTTGGTCCAGAAGGGGACCACGACCAGCACCAGCGCCACCGTGCGCCACCGCGGGGGCAGCTTGGTGATCGCGTACGCCGTGGGGTAGCCGACGAGCAGGGCGAGCAGGGTCGCCAGGCCGGCGATCGCGAGCGACTCGCGGAAGACCTCGAGGTAGACCGAGTCGGTGATCCGCGCGAAGTTGTCGAACGTGAGGGCCCACTCGACGCCGCCGAACCGGCCACGGCGCGCGAACATGTAGGCGGTGACCAGCAGCACCGGCACCGCCACGAGGACGGCGTAGAAGAGCAGTCCCGGCGCGAGGAGCACGGTGGGCTCGACACCCCGGCGCAGCCGGGCGCCGAGGCCACCTCCGTGCTGTGGTCGCCCGGGCGACCTGGTCGTCATCAGGAGGCCGTGACCTCGGTGATGATCCGGTTGTAGACCGCGGCCGCGTCGTCACCGACGTCGGTCATGTTCTCGCCCGAGAGCATCTCCTCACGGCGCTCGCCGAGCGTCGGGAACTGCTCGGTGAGCTCGGCCGGCACCTCGTCGAGCGCGGCCTCGTTCGGGATGTTGTAGAGGATGTTCTCCTCCACCCAGGCGTGGGTCTCGGCGTCCAGGATCGTGTCGATGAAGGCGTGCGCCGCCTCCTTGTTCTCCGAGGACTTCAGCACCGCGATGCCGTCGGTCCACAGGTCCGAGCCCTCCTCGGGGACGACGAACTCGATGTTCTCGTCCTCGGCCGTGCCGTAGTTGCACCAGCCGTCCCAGGCCTGGACCATCGTCGCCTCGCCGCTGATCAGGCGCTCGTAGAACGTCGTGTCGTCGTAGGCGAGCAGGTTCGGCTTCGCGGCCTCCATCAGCTCCTGCGCCTCGGCGAGCTCGTCCTCGTCGGTGGTGTTGACCGAGTAGCCGAGCGCCTTGAGCGCCGGGAGCATCGCCCACCGCTCGGTGCCCATCATCGTCACCTTGCCGCGGTTCTCCGCGGTCGGCTCGAGGAGGTCGTACCAGCTGGTCGGCGCCTCGTCCACGAGGTCCGAGCGGTAGCAGATGCCGGTCGTGCCCCAGGTGTACGGCGCCCAGTACGGCGTCCCGTCGACCTGCGCGGTGGCCGTCGCGTCGGACTCCAGGTTGTCCCAGTTCTCGAGGAAGTCGGTGTCCAGCGGGGCGAGCATCCCGGCCTTCGCGAGGGCCTCGAGGTAGGGCTGCGAGCCGAAGACCACGTCGAGGCCCTCCCCGCCGGAACCGGTCACCTTGGCGACCATGTCCTCGTTCGTGGCGTGGTAGGTCACCTCGACCGTCGCGCCGGTCTCCTCCTCGACGACCTCGCCGATGTCCTCGGGCATGTAGGCCTCCCAGTTGGAGACCACGATGCTCTGCTGGCCGAGGTCGGCGTCGGGGTCGAGCGCGGCCGGCTCGGCCGAGGACCCGTCCTCTCCGCCGCAGGCAGCGAGGGCGAGGACGAGGGCGGTCCCGAGAGCGGCCGTGGCAGTGGAGCGGCGGCGGATGGACGTGTGCATGGCTTCCTCCGGTCTCGGGCCGAGGGGGCCCGGGGCAAGGTGTCCGACCCTCACGGGGTCGCCTTGGCCGGCAAACCTTGCACGGGAGTTCAGGGATTGCAATGGCTGAAACACGGTTGTTTCATCCTGATCTGGACCATTTGCTGAAAGGGGGTTCAGATTTCGCTCGACCCCTGACAGAGTGCGGCTCCACGTCCCGGAGGACCGTCCCCGGTTCACCGGACACCCGCTCGACCCGGAGGAGAGCCATGGCCGTCGGCCGCAAGCAGCGACGCGAGAACCTGCTCGCGGCGGCCCGTCGAGCGGTCGCGGAGCACGGGGCCGACGTGCGGCTCAAGGAGGTCGCGGAGGTCGCCGGGCTGACCCCGGGCGCGATCCTGTACCACTTCCCCGACGTCCAGACGCTGCTCGTCGAGGCCAACCGCGCCGGCATGGAGCGCTTCTACGACGAGCGCCTCAAGGCGGTCAGCGGGCCGATGACGCCCGACCGCAAGCTGGTCGTCACCATCGCCTCCGGCCTCCCGCGCGACGCCGACGACGAGGAGGTCCGGCTCTTCTGCGAGCTCGGTGGCGCCGCAGGCCGGTTCCCCCGGTACGCCGCGATGCTGACCTCCCTGTACGACCGCCAGGTCGCGATGTACCAGGTGATCCTCGAGGACGGGGCCGCCTCGGGGATCTTCACGCTCGCCCAGCCCTCCCTCACCGTCGCGCGCAACATCGTCGCCCTGGAGGACGCCTACGGCTACCGCATGGTGGCGCGCCACGCGACCATCGACCAGGCCACGGCGACCGCTCTCATCCTCGACTACGCGCGTCTGGCGACCGGGCACCCGCTCGACCAGCCGGACCCGCCCGTCCCGACCGTCGACCTCACCGAAGCAGGAGCTCCCGCATGACCCAGCTGACCGTGTTGTTCCTTCCCGAGTCCGCCTACGGCCCGACCAACCAGTGCATCGGCCTCGGCGACCTGCTGCTCAAGCGCGGGCACCGGGTCGTCTTCGCCTCCGAGTCGTCCTGGGCGGGGAAGCTGGCCCCCCTCGGCTTCGAGGAGCGCCTCGTCGACCTCGCCGAGCCCGACCCGGACGCGGGTGAGGAGGACGCCGGGAAGTTCTGGACCGACTTCATCGCCGAGACGGCACCGGAGTTCCGCAAGAGCACCACCGAGCAGCTGTCGACGTTCGTGCTGCCGACCTACCAGGCGCTCATCGACGGGGCGAAGTACGCCGAGCCCGCGCTGCGCAAGATCCTCGCCGACGTCCGGCCGGACGTGGTGGTGGAGGACAACGTCGTGCTCTTCCCGGCGTTGACCACCAGCGGGGCGCCGTTCGTCCGCATCGTCTCCTGCAACCCGCTGGAGGTGCCGGGGCCCGGTGTCGCGCCCGGGTTGTCGGGGCTGGCGCAGGACCAGCCGGAGACCTGGCCGCCGTTCCGCGAGGAGCTCGACCGCACGCACCGTGAGCTGTGGGAGTCGTTCAACGCGTGGGTGGTCGAGCAGGGGGCCGCGCCGCTGCCGGAGCTGGAGTTCATGCCGCGGGAGAACGCCGCCAACCTCTACGTCTTTCCCGAGGAGGCCGACTACGTCGCGGAGCGCCCGCTGGACGGGTCCTGGACCCGGATGGACTCCAGTGTCCGGCTCACCGACGAGGAGTACGTCGTGCCGCCGGCCGTGGCGGACCGGCCGGCGGACAGCGCCCTGGTCTACCTCTCGCTCGGGTCGCTCGGCGGCGCGGACGTGGAGCTGATGCAGCGACTGGTGGACGTGCTCGCGACGACCCGGCACCGCTACATCGTCAGCAAGGGCCCGCAGGCCGACCGGATCACCCTGCCCGACAACATGGTCGGGGAGCAGACCCTGCCGCAGACCAAGGTGATCCCGCAGGTGGACCTCGTCATCACCCACGGCGGCAACAACACCACGACCGAGGCGCTGCACTTCGGCAAGCCGATGGTCCTGCTGCCGCTCTTCTGGGACCAGTACGACAACGCGCAGCGGATGGACGAGCTCGGCTTCGGCATCCGGCTGGCGACCTACGCCTTCGCCGACGAGGAGCTGACGGGGGCGATCGACCGGCTGCTGGCGGACACCGACCTGCGGGCAGCGCTCGCGGCGACGGGTGAGCGGATCCGGGCGAGGGACGGGCTGAGGGTCGGCGCCGACGTCATCGAGCGGGTGGGGCTCGAGCACGCCGCCTCGCGGGCGTGATCGTCCTCGACCGGCTGACCCTCGCGCCCGGGCTGGTGCTCCTCGTCGTCGACGGCGGCGACCACCCGCCTCGGCCGGTCCCCTGGGTGGTCGGGGAGGACCGGCGGGCGACCGCGGGTGACGGGGCCGCGCCCGCGCTGCTCGAGCTGCTCGCCTCCGGGAGCCGCACGATCGGCGCGTTCTCGGTCACCGCCTGGCACGTCGAGATGTGCCGCGGTGAGCGCTCCTTCGGCGTCGACCAGACCAACGAGTCGGTCGTCGTCGGAGAGCGGGCCGTGGTGAAGTGGCTGCGCTCTGCGGAGCCGGGCCCCCACCCCGCCCCGGCCGTGCTCGACGCCCTGCAGCGGCAGGGGTTCGACGGGGTGCCGCGACCGTGGGGGCTGCTCGAGTGGCGCGCCCCGGGTGACCGGGCGCCCCGTCTGCTCGCCACCGTGGACGGGCTGGTCCATGGAGCCCGCGACGGGTGGACGTGGGCGGTGGACGACCTCCGGGAGGCGGTGCGCGCGTCGACGGCGGCCGGGATCCGCGAGACCGGCCGCCGCCTCGGCGACCTGGTGGGCCGCTTCCACGCCGCGCTGGCGCAGGACGGGACGCGGCCGGCCGGCCCCGAGGACCTGGCCGCGTGGGAGTCCGGTGCCGAGCAGGACCTGGCGCACGCCCTCGCCGTGACGACGGGGGACGCCCACCGCCTCCTGCAGGGCCGGTCGGAACGCGTGCGGACCGGCACACGGGTGCCGGGGGACGCCCTCGGCTCGCCGCTGGTCCGGGTGCACGGCGACCTCCACGTCGGGCAGGTGCTGCGGGCCGGCTCCGACCCAGGGGCGGCCTACGTGCTGACCGACTTCGAGGGCAACCCGGTCGTCCCCCCGGCCGAGCGCGCACGGCCGCAGTCGCCGGCGCTCGACGTGGCCGGCCTGGCCCAGTCGGTGCAGCACGCCGCCCTGGTGCTGCGGCGCCACGAGCCAGAGCACCCGGTCGAGCGGGTCCGGCGGGCGGCGGAGGCTTGTGAGGACGCCCTCCTCACCACGTACGCCGCCACGGTCACCGCGGCCGGTCACCCCGACCTCTGGCAGCCGGCGCTCGTGCGCGGGTTCCGGCTGCGCCAGGTGTGCCGTGAGTTCAGCTACGCCGCGACCCACCTCGCCCGGTGGTCCTACGTCCCCGAGGCGGCCCTGCCCGCCCTGCTCCCCGACCCGCCGACCGGCACGGAGGCCCGCCCATGAGTCCCGACCTGTTCCTCGCCGACCTCCAGCGGAAGCCCGAGGCGCTGCGTGCCCTCGCCGCCCTCCTCCGTGCCGGCGACCCGTGGGCGGACCTGCCGCTGGTGCCGGAGCGGGTCGTGCTGATCGGCATGGGCTCCTCGACGTACGCCGCCGGGGTGGCCGCGGCCCGCCTGCGTGCACGCGGCGTCGTGGCCGTCGCCGAGCGGGCCAGCAGCGACCTGCTCCCGGCCTGGGGTGCGGGGACGCTCGTGGTGGCGATCTCGGCGTCCGGCGGCTCGGTCGAGACGCTCGACGCCCTGCGCCGGGTGCACCCGGAGGCGACGGTCGTGGCGCTCACCAACACCGTGGACTCGGAGCTGGCCGCCCGCTGCTCGGTGGTCGTCGACCTCGCGGCCGGTGTCGAGGAGGGTGGGGTCGCGTGCCGCAGCTTCCAGCACACGCTGGTCCTGCTGCTCGCTCTCGAGGCGCACCTCGCGGGTGCACCGCTCGCACCGCTGGTCGAGACGGTGCTCGCCACGGCGACCGCGTCGGAGCACCTGCTCGGGACCCGGGACGAGTGGTTGCCGGAGGTCTGTGACCTGCTCGACGGCCCGGCCGGTGCGCACGTCGTGGCGCCGGCCCGGCGACTGGCGTCGGCCCAGCAGGCGGCGCTGATGCTCCGCGAGGGCCCGCGCCGGGCCGCGGTCGGGTGCGAGGCCGGCGACTGGGCGCACGTCGACGTGTACCTGACCAAGAACACCGACTACCGGCTGCTCTCCTTCGCCGGGTCCTCCTGGGACGCCGGGATCCTGGAGTGGACCCTGCCCCGGAGCACCACCGTCGTCTCCGTCGGTGGTGCGCTCGAGGGCGCGGCGCACACGGTGCGCTACCCCGGTGACGACGACGACGACGTGCGGCTGCTCACCGAGGTGCTGGTCGCCGAGCTGGTGGCGGCCCGGCTCTGGCTCGCCGGCTGACGCGCCCAGGCGTGCCGGGTGCGAGGCAGGTGCGGGGTCAGCCCTGTCCCCGCCGGGCGCTCAGCAGGTCCTCCGCCAGCAGGGCCAGGTGCAGGGAGGTGCGCACCTCGGCGTCCTCGAGGTCGGCGCCGATGACCCGTTCCAGCCGTCGGATGCGGTCGTAGAGCGCCGGGCGCGAGATGTTGAGGTCGGCGGCCGCGGCGGCCTTGCTGCCCCAGCGCGTCAGCAGGACCCGGGCCGTCCGGAGCAGGTCGTCGCGAAGGCGCGCGTCGAGCTCGCGCAGCGGAGCCAGCTCGCGTTCCACGAAGCTGCCCAGCCGCTCGTCGTCCGACAGCAGCATCAGCAGCCCCCGGACGTGGAGGTCCTCGAGCCGGTGCACCCCGACAGGGGCTGGCGGCCGGTCCGGCACCGCGGCGAGGACGTGGCCGGCGTCGCGCAGCGTGCGGTCCGCGCCCGACAGCCGCCCCACGGGCGTGCCGGCCGCGGCGACGACCGCCACCCGGCTCCGGACCCCGTCGACCAGCCGGTCGACCGACGTGACCGGGTCGGTCGTCACAGGCAGCGACACCAGGGCGCGGACCTCGCCCTCGAAGGCCGCCACCAGCACCCGGGCCGGCAGGGCCTCTCCGGCGCGGAGGAACGCGGTGACGACGTCGTCGAGGTGGGAGGAGAGGTTCGCCGTCGGCACGTGATCGGTGGCGGGGCGCATCGCGATCCCCACGAGCGCGCCGCCCTCGGTCATGCCGGCGACCTCGACCCGCCGGAGGACCTCGGGGTCCGAGGAGTCGGCGAGGAGGGAGAGGAGCAGCTCGTGGTGGAGGCGGCGGGTCTGGCTGTCGCGGTTCCGGTCGTGGAGGCGGTGCATGGCGAGCGCGGCGGCGGCGCGCTCGATCACCGCCACCAGCCGGGGGGAGGGAGGCGCCGTGGCGCCGACGACGAGGCGGCCCCACCGGCGCTCGCGGCGTCCGATGACCGTGACCAGCCAGCCGTTGCTCTCGTCCCACGACGTGCGGTCCGCGGGCTGCACGCGCCGGGACCGGCGCTCCCAGTCGGCCAGGAAGGACTGCATGTCGGCCGGCCCGGCGCGGTAGTCGAGCACCCGGTGGTCGAAGCCCTCCAGCACCACGGGTGCGCCGGAGAGCTGCTGTGCCGCCTGGAGGATGTCCTCGGGGCCGGCCTCGGACGTCGAGAGCTCGGTGAACGTGTCGTGGACCCGGTGGGTCTCGCGGAGCTCCGCCAGCTGCTGGTCGACCAGCCGTTCCCCGACCGCCTGGGCCACCGCCGCGAACCGCACCTCGCGCCGGAGCGCGACCAGCGGCAGGCCGTGGCGCCCGCACTCCTCGACCAGCACGTCCGGGAGCTCCGTCCACCGGCGCCCCAGCTCGACCATCAGGCCGGCGGCGCCGCTGCCGGCGAGGCTGGCGGCGAACTCGGAGAGCTGCGTGGCGCCGTCGGGCAGCGCGATGCCGGTCGTCAGCACCAGGTCACCGCCCCGCAGGAGCGGACCGATGTCCGGCAGCTCGGTCGTGTGCACCCAGCGGACCTCGCGGTCGACGTGGTCCCGCGCCGACAGCACGTGCGGGTCGGCGCGCCGGACGACCGGCATGGCGAGCACGTCGGCGATGCGCAGCACCCGAGCCTCCCCTCACGCCGAGCCGCTGACGATCTGTCAAGCGGCATGCCGGGGATCCTACGCATCGTCGGGCCCGCGCAGGCGTCGGCGGAGGGACGATGAGGCGACCCACCACGCCCGACCGAACGAGGAGCCATGACGACGACGAAGATCCCGCACTGGGCGGACGGTGCCCCGTTCGAGGGGACGGGCGACCGCTGGGCGGACGTCACCAACCCCGCCTCCGGTGCCGTGACCGGCCAGGTGGCCCTCGCGTCGGTCACCGACGCCGAGCGCGTGGTGGCGTCGGCGAAGGCGGCCGCCGCGTCCTGGGCGGCCACCTCCCTGGCCCGGCGGACCCAGGTCGTCTTCGCCTTCCGCGAGCTGCTGAACGCCCGGCGCGACGAGCTGGCCGCGATCATCACGGCCGAGCACGGCAAGGTGCTCTCCGACGCCCTGGGCGAGATCGCCCGGGGCCAGGAGGTGGTGGAGTTCGCCTGCGGCATCTCCCACCTGCTCAAGGGCGGTCACAGCCCGTCGGTCTCGACCGGTGTCGACGTCCACTCGAGGCGGGAGCCGCTCGGCGTCGTCGGCATCATCTCGCCGTTCAACTTCCCGGCCATGGTCCCGATGTGGTTCTTCCCCGTCGCGATCGCCGCCGGCAACACCGTCGTCCTCAAGCCGAGCGAGAAGGACCCCTCGGCCGCCCTCTGGATCGCCGCGCTGTGGAAGGAGGCCGGCCTCCCGGACGGCGTCTTCAACGTCCTCCAGGGAGACAAGACGGCGGTCGACGTCCTGCTGGAGAGCCCCGACGTCGAGGCGATCAGCTTCGTCGGCTCCACGCCGATCGCGGAGTACGTCTACGAGACGGCCTCCCGGCACGGCAAGCGGGTGCAGGCCCTCGGCGGCGCCAAGAACCACATGGTGGTGCTGCCCGACGCCGACCTCGACCTGGCCGCCGACGCCGCGGTCAGCGCCGGCTACGGCAGTGCCGGCGAGCGGTGCATGGCGATCAGCGTCCTCGTGGCCGTCGGCGAGGTGGCCGACGAGCTCGTCGCGCGGGTGGCCGACCGCACCCGGACCCTCGTGGTCGGCGACGGCGGCGCCACCGACTCCGAGCCGGACATGGGCCCGCTCGTCACCCGGGAGCACCGGGACCGGGTGGCCGGGTTCGTCGAGGCGGGGGAGCGGCAGGGCGCCAAGGTCGTCGTGGACGGCCGCGAGGTGTCCGCCCGCGGGGGTGCCGACGGGTTCTACCTCGGCCCCACCCTGTTCGACCACGTGAGCCCCGACATGGACGTCTACCGCGAGGAGATCTTCGGCCCGGTGCTGTCGGTGGTCCGCGTGGCGACGTACGAGGAGGCGCTGGCCCTCGTCAACGGCAACGAGTACGGCAACGGCACGGCGATCTTCACCAACGACGGCGGAGCGGCGCGCCGCTTCGAGAGCGACGTCCAGGTCGGCATGGTCGGTGTCAACGTGCCCGTCCCCGTGCCGGTCGCCTACTACTCCTTCGGCGGCTGGAAGCGGTCGCTGTTCGGCGACACCCACGCGCACGGCGCCGAGGGGGTCCACTTCTTCACCCGTGGCAAGGTCGTCACCACCCGGTGGATCGACCCCGCCAACCGCCCCGAGGGCGGCCTCACGTTGGGATTCCCGCGCCATGACTGAGACCGGCACCCCCGCCACGACCGCAGGCGCACCCACCGAGCTGGCCGACCTGACGCCCCAGGAGACCTACGACCTCGACCGGCGCCACGTCTTCCACTCGTGGTCGGCCCAGGCCTCCCTCGACCCGATGGTCATCACGAAGGCGTCCGGCTCCACCATCTGGGACCAGGACGGCCACGCGCTCCTCGACTTCACCTCGCAGCTGGTCTTCACCAACCTCGGCCACCAGCACCCGCGCGTGGTGGCGGCGGTGCAGGAGCAGGCCGCTCACCTGTGCACCGTCGCGCCGCAGCACGCCAACGCCGCCCGCTCCGAGGCGGCGCGGCTGGTCGCGCGCCACACGCCCGGCGACCTCGACAAGGTCTTCTTCACCAACGGCGGGGCGGACGCCAACGAGCACGCCGTGCGGATGGCGCGGCTGCACACCGGCCGGCACAAGGTGCTCTCCACCTACCGCTCCTACCACGGCGGCACGAACCTCGCGATCAACCTCACCGGTGACCCGCGCCGGTGGCCCAACGACCACGCCGCCACCGGCACCGTCCACTTCTTCGGGCCGTTCCTCTACCGCAGCTCCTTCCACGCCACGAGCGAGGCCGAGGAGTGCGAGCGTGCGCTGGCGCACCTGGCCGAGCTGATCGCCTTCGAGGGGCCGCAGACGATCGCGGCGATCATCGTCGAGCCCGTCCCGGGCACGGCCGGGATCATGGTGCCGCCGGACGGCTACCTCAGCGGCGTCCGCGAGCTCTGCGACCGGCACGGCATCGTGATGATCGCCGACGAGGTCATGTGCGGCTTCGGCCGCACCGGACGGTGGTTCGCCGTCGAGCACGACGGGCCGACCGGCGTCGTCCCGGACCTGCTCACCTTCGCCAAGGGCGTCAACTCCGGCTACGTCCCGCTCGGCGGCGTCGCGATCAGCCCGGCCGTCGCCGCGACCTTCGACGACCGGCCCTACCCCGGCGGGCTCACCTACTCCGGCCACCCCCTGGCCTGCGCGGCCGCCGTCGCCACCGTCCACGCGATGGAGGACGACCGGGTCGTCGAGCACGCCGCCGCCCTCGGCGCGGAGGTCTTCGCCCCCGGCCTGGAGGGGCTGCGCGACCGGCACGAGTGGGTCGGCGACGTCCGGGGCGTCGGCGCGTTCTGGGCGGTCGAGCTGGTCGCCGACCGCGGGACCCGCGAGCCGCTGGCGCCGTACGGCGGCACCAGCCCGGAGATGGCCGCCGTGGTGGCCGGCTGCAAGCGGCGCGGCATGCTGCCGTTCGTGAACTTCAACCGCGTCCACCTGGTGCCGCCGCTCACCACCTCCGCCGCAGAGGTCCGCCGCGGCATCGAGATCCTCGACGAGGCGCTCGCCGAGGCCGCCGGTGCCTGACCGGACTGCGCGGGACGGCTGGCCGCTGGCCGCGCTCGACGGCTCGGTGCTGCGGCCGCTGTGGCTGGACACGCCCGACCGACCGGACCCGCGGCCCCCGCTGCACGGTGACACCCACGCCGACCTGCTGGTGGTCGGCGGTGGGTTCACCGGGCTGTGGACGGCGCTCCGGGCCGTCGAGCGCGACCCCGGGGCCCGTGTGGTGCTGGTCGAGGCCGACCGGGTCGCCGAGCACGCGACCGGCCGCAACGGCGGCTTCTGCGAGGCCAGCCTCACCCACGGCGAGCTCAACGGGCGCACCCGCTGGCCCGAGGAGTACGACGAGCTGCACCGCCTCGGCATGGCGAACCTCGACGAGATCGAGCAGACCGTCGGCCGGTACGACATCGACTGCGGGTTCGTCCGCGGTGGGGCGCTGGCCGTGGCCACCCGCCCGCACGAGGTCGAGGCGCTCGAGCCGGGGACCGACGGCTTCCTCGACGCGGCGGGCGTCCGCGCGATGGTCGACTCGCCGACGTACCTCGCCGGGCGGTTCCACGCCGACGAGAACGCCCTGGTCGACCCCGCCAGGCTCGCCTGGGGGCTGGCCGCGGCGGCGGAGCAGCAGGGCGTGCGGATCGCCGAGCGCACGCGGCTGGAGTCGCTGCGCCGTCGGCGCGGGCACGTCGAGGCCGTCACCAGCGCCGGCACCGTCCGTGCGGGTCGCGTGGTGCTGGCGACCAACGTCTTCCCCGGCCCGCTGCGCCGCACGCGCTGGTCGGTCGTGCCCGTCTACGACTACGTGCTCGCCACCGAGCCGCTCACCGACGCCCAGCTCACCGCGCTCCGGTGGGACCCGGCCGTCGGCGTCGCCGACTCCGGCAACCAGTTCCACTACTACCGGATCACGCCGGACCGCCGGATCCTCTGGGGCGGCTACGACGCGATCTACCACTACGGCCGCTCCATCGCGCCGGAGCACTACGACCGCCGGGCGACCTTCGAGACCCTGGCTCGCAACTTCGCCGCCACCTTCCCCCAGCTCGAGGGGATCCGGTTCACCCACCGCTGGTCGGGCGTGATCGACACCTCGACCCGCTTCTGCGCCTTCTTCGGCACCGCGCACGGCGGCCGCACGACGTACGCCGCCGGGTTCACCGGGCTCGGCGTGGGCGCCTCCCGGTTCGCGGCCGACACCATGCTCGACCTGCTCTCCGGGGAGGAGACCGAGCGCACCCGGCTGGAGATGGTGCGGCAGAAGCCGCTGCCGTTCCCTCCCGAGCCGCTCGCCTGGATGGGCGTCCAGCTGACCCGCCGGGCCCTGGCGCGCGAGGACCGCACCGGGCGTCGTGGAGCATGGCTGCGACTGCTCGACCGACTAGGACTGGGGTTCGACTCGTGACCATGACCATCGCTGCTGCCCGTCTGGTGTGCCAGGACGTCTTCTCGGAGCCGCTGGAGCCCGACGGCGGCTCGACGGCGCTGCGGACCGAGGCCCGGGAGCTCTCGGCCACCGGCGCGACCGAGGTCGGCCTCTGGGAGGCCGGCCCCGGGACGGACGTCGACACCGAGATCGACGAGCTGTTCCTCGTGCTGGCCGGGCGGGGGCGGGTCACCTTCGAGGACGGCAGCTCCCTCGAGCTGCGCCCGGGCGCGCTGGTGCGGCTCCACGAGGGCGACCGGACCACCTGGGAGATCACCGAACGGCTCCGCAAGCTCTACCTGGCCTGAGCACACCACCCACCCGGAAGGAAGCACAGATGCGCATCGGCGTACCCAAGGAAGTCAAGAACCACGAGTACCGGGTGGCGATCACGCCGGTCGGGGTGCACGAGCTGGTCTCGCACGGTCATGAGGTGGTGGTCGAGGCTGGTGCGGGGGTGGGTTCGGCGATCCCTGATGAGGAGTACGCCGGCGCGGGTGCGCGGATCGTGGGCTCGGCGGAGGAGGCGTGGGGCACCGCCGGTGGGGTGGACCTGGTGTTGAAGGTGAAGGAGCCGGTCGCGGAGGAGTACGGCCGGATGCGGGAGGGGTTGACGCTCTTCACGTACCTGCACCTGGCGGCGGACAAGCCGCTGACCCAGGAGCTCATCGAGCGCAAGGTCACCGCGATCGCCTACGAGACGGTGCAGCTGCCCTCGGGTGGTCTGCCGTTGCTGTACCCGATGTCGGAGGTCGCGGGGTGCCTGGCGCCGCAGGTGGGCGCGCACGCGCTGCTCAAGGCCCAGGGTGGCCGGGGTGTGCTGATGGGCGGTGTGGGCGGGGTGGCGAACGCCAAGGTCGTGGTCATCGGTGCCGGCGTGGCGGGTCAGAACGCGGCGAACATCGCGCTCGGGATGGGTGCGGACGTGACGTTGTTGGACACGGACCTGGACAAGCTGCGGATGTCGTTTTGGCGGTACGGCAACCGGGTGCACGGGTTGGCGTCGAGCAGGTTGGCGATCGAGCAGCAGGTGACGGAGGCGGACCTGGTGGTCGGTGCGGTGTTGATCCCGGGTGCGGCGGCGCCGAAGCTGGTGAGCAACGAGTTGGTGTCGCGGATGAAGCCGGGGTCGGTGTTGGTGGACATCGCGGTGGACCAGGGTGGGTGCTTCGAGGACACGCGGGCCACGACGCATGCGGATCCGACGTACCAGGTGCACGGGTCGACGTTCTACTGCGTGGCGAACATGCCGGGTGCGGTGCCGAGCACGTCGACGTATGCGTTGACGAACGCGACGTTGCCGTATGCGGTGGCGTTGGCGGAGAAGGGGTGGGAGCGGGCGTTGCGGGAGGACCGGTCGTTGGCGCTGGGGTTGAACACCCACGACGGCCGGCTCACCAACGCGCCGGTCGGGCAGGCCGTGGGCATCGAC
Source organism: Nocardioides ureilyticus (assembly GCF_051280745.1). Classification (NCBI taxonomy): domain Bacteria; kingdom Bacillati; phylum Actinomycetota; class Actinomycetes; order Propionibacteriales; family Nocardioidaceae; genus Nocardioides; species Nocardioides ureilyticus. Next base: position 141,080 of record NZ_JBNCOG010000004.1, read on the forward strand.
ACCGTCTCCCTCGACGAGGTCCTGCCGTGACCGAGCGGGCCGGCGCACCGGTGGGCGGCGGGCCCGGCGCGACCACGAACGGGGACGTCTCGTTCTGGTGGCGCCAGCTCGGCGGCCTCCCGGCGCCCCGGCCCGCGCTCCCCGGCTCCGTCGACGCCGACGTCTGCATCGTCGGTGCCGGCTACACCGGCCTGTGGACGGCCTACTACCTCAAGCGGGCCCAGCCTGACCTCCGCGTCGTCGTGCTCGAGGCGCGCTTCGCCGGCTTCGGGGCCTCCGGCCGCAACGGCGGCTGGCTGGTCAACAGCGTCACCGGCGGACGCGAGCAGTACGTCGCCTCGCACGGCCGGGACGCGGCCGCGGCCCAGCAGGCGGCGCTGACCGGCGCGGTGCACGAGGTCGTCGAGGTGACCGACCGGGAAGGCATCGACGCGGACGTCCGGCTGGGCGGCGAGCTGGTCGTCGCACGCACCCCCGCGCAGCTGGAACGGCTGCGCGCGGCCGTCGCGGCCGACGCCGCCTGGGCGGGCACGGACGTCGCGCTGCTCGACGCCGAGCAGGCCGCCGCTCGGGTCCGCGTGGCCGGGGCGCTCGGCGCCTCCTGGCACCCGCACTGCGCCCGGGTCCACCCCGCGAAGCTGGTCGCCGGGCTCGCGGAGGTCGTCGAGCGGCTCGGGGTGGAGGTCTTCGAGGGCACGCCGGTCCGGGCGCTCGAGCCCCGGCGGGCGGTGACCGACCGCGGCGCCGTGCGCGCGGCGTACGTCATCCGGGCGACCGAGGGCTACACCGCCGGCCTCCGCGGCCAGCGCCGCGCGCTGCTGCCGATGAACTCCAGCATGGTGGTCACCGAGCCGCTCCCGGCGTCGGTCTGGGAGGAGATCGGCTGGACCGGCTGCGAGGCCCTCGGCGACATGGCGCACGCCTACGTCTACGCCCAGCGGACCGCCGACGGCCGGATCGCGCTCGGCGGCAGGGGAGTGCCGTACCGCTTCGGCTCCCGCACCGACGAGGACGGACGCACCCAGCCCGGGACCGTCGCCGCGCTGACGCAGATGCTCCACGCGCTCTTCCCCGCGGCGGCCGGCGCGGCCGTCGACCACGCGTGGTGCGGGGTGCTCGGCGTGCCGCGGGACTGGTCCGCGAGCGTCGGGCTCGACCGCAGCACCGGGCTGGGCTGGGCCGGGGGGTACGTCGGCACCGGCGTCACCGCGACCAACCTCGCCGGCCGGACCCTCGCCGACCTGGTCCTCGAGCGCGACTCCGACCGCACCCAGCTCCCGTGGGTCGGCCACCGGGCCCGCCGGTGGGAGCCCGAGCCGCTGCGCTGGCTCGGCGTGCACAGCCTGTACCGGGCCTACCGTGCCGCCGACCGCCGAGAGTCCGCCGGCCTCCGCACGACCTCCCGCCTGGCCCGGGTCGCCGACCGGGTCGCCGGTCGCTGACCGCCGCTGGCCACCGCTGGCCACCACTGGCCACCACGAGCAACCACGAGCATCCCCGACGGAAAAGGCACCCGACATGGACCGCACCGCCCCCGCCGACCTGGTCCTGCGCGACGCGCCGCTCTACCGGCAGGGCCGGTGGGACGGCGACTGCGTCGCGATCACCGACGGCCGGATCGCCGCCCTCGGCTCCTCGGCGGACGTCGCCGCCCTGGTCGGGCCGGACACCCGCGTCGAGAGCCTCGCCGACCACTGGCTGCTGCCCGCCTTCCACGACGCCCACGTCCACCCGATCCAGGCGGGCGTGGAGATGAACCAGTGCGACCTCACCGGCGAGACCACGATCGAGGGCTACCTCGAGCGGGTCCGCGCCTACGCCGAGGCGAACCCCGACCGGACCTGGGTCACCGGCGGTGGCTGGTCGATGGACTCCTTCCCCGGAGGCGTGCCCACGGCCGCGCTGCTGGACCGTGCTTGTCCGGACCGGCCGGTCTACCTGCCGAACCGCGACCACCACTCCGCCTGGGTCAACAGCCGGGCGCTCGAGCTGGCCGGCCTCACCGCCGACAGCCCCGACCCGGCGGACGGGCGCATCGAGCGGGACGCCGACGGCCACCCGACCGGGGCGCTCCACGAGGGTGCGATGGCCCTCGTCGGTGCCCTCACGCCCCCGGCCACCGACGAGGAGCTGATGGCGGGCCTGCTCACCGCCCAGCGGCACCTGCACTCACTCGGCATCGTCGGCTGGCAGGACGCCCTGGTCGGGCGCGGCCTCGGGATGCCCGACGGCCTCGACACCTACCTCGCGGCGCAGCGGGCCGGCCACCTCACCGCCAAGGTGGTGCTCGCGCAGTGGTGGGACCGCGAGCGCGGCCTCGAGCAGGTGCTGGAGCTGGTCGAGCGCCGGGAGCGCGCCGCCCGGGCGGGGCTGGACGCCTGGAGCGTGAAGATCATGCAGGACGGGGTGTGCGAGACCCACACCGCCGCGATGCTGCAGCCCTACCTCGACGGGCACGGCCGTGCGACCGACAACCACGGGCTCTCCTTCATCCCCGCCGACGACCTCGCGCGCTACGTCACCGCGCTCGACGCCGAGGGCTTCCAGGTGCACATCCACGCCCTGGGAGACCGGGCGGTGCGCGACAGCCTCGACGCGGTGCAGCGGGCCCGCGAGGTGAACGGGGACCTGGGCCACCGCCACCACCTGGCCCACGTCCAGGTCGTCGACCCCGCCGACGTGCCACGGTTCGCCGAGCTCGACGTCACCGCGAACGCCCAGCCGCTCTGGGCGTGCAGGGAGGAGGCGATGGACGTCCTGACGCTGCCGTTCGTCTCCGAGGTCGCCCGCGAGCAGCAGTACGTCTTCGGCTCCCTGCTGCGCAGCGGCGCGCGGCTGGCCTGTGGCAGTGACTGGCCGGTGTCCGACGCCGCGCCGCTGCTCGGCATGCACGTCGCCGTCAACCGCCGGGCGCCCGACCAGCCGGCCGACTCCCCGGCGCTCCTGCCCGACGAGGCGCTGAGCGTCGAGCAGGCGATCGCGGGCTACACCACCGGCGCCACGTGGGTGAACCGGCTCGAGGACCGCAGCGGACGGCTCGAGGTCGGGTACGCCGCAGACCTGGTCGCCGTGGACCGCGACGTCCTCGGCGCCGACCCGGCCGCCCTCGGCGACACCCGTGTCACCCGCACCTTCGCCGACGGCGTGGAGGTGCACCGCGCCTGATCCCGGCTGCGGGAGGCCGGCGCGGCCGAGGGGTCACCCGGTGACGACGGCGTGGACGGTCGTGGTGCGGCTGAGCTCGACCCACCAGCGCTTGCTCAGCGCGGCGACGAGGGCCAGGCCCCGGCCGCGCGGTGAGTGCACGGGCGGGACGTCGGGGCGCAACGCGGTCACGTGACCTCCGTCGGCCACGCACACCTCGACGGCCTCACGGTCGACCGTCCAGGTCACGGCGATGGTCTGGTCGGCGAGGGGCTCGCCGTGCTCCACGCCGTTGGCGACGAGCTCGGTGAGGACGAGCTGGGCATCCGCGACCACCTCGGGCGAGGCTCCGGCTCTCCTGAGGTCGTGGCTGAGCAGCGCCCGGGCGGTCGCCGCGCTCTCGGGTGAGTAGGGCAGTCGGTGGACGTGCCGACGCCGGGTGGGGCTGATCATGTCGGAAGGTCTCCCGAGATCCGGTGCACGTGCTCATCCCTTCACTTCTCGGCGTGCAGGGGCATGGCAGCAGGCCTCGACGGATGTTTCTGCCGGTCAGGTACCCGATCGTGTGGTTCTCACAGCGAGCGGGTGGTGCGGGGTGCTAAGCCCGTGCCATAGGGTTCGGCGGGTGAACCCGTCGCCGTATGAGTCGTCCGTGACGCAGCCCGACGTCCTGACGGTCCGTGGCGAGGTCGACGAGCTCTCGGTCGATCGCTTCCGCAGCGACGTCGAGGGCGCGAGCCACCAGCACGAGCGGGACCTCACCGTGGTGCTGTCGGAGGTCGAGTTCTTCCCGAGCGTCGCCATCGGGGTCCTCGCGACGGCCCTCAAGGGGGCTGCCAGGAACGGCGTCGACTTCACCATCGTCGCGGACGAGGAGTCCGTCGTCGGCCGCGTGCTGACGATCAGCGGGATGCCCTTCGAGGACCGGGTTCCCGGCACCGGAGCCTAGGTCCGGGGCGTGAGCGCCACCCTCGTCGCGAAGGACCTCTCGGGCGGGCACGGCCACCGGGTGCTCTTCGAGGGGCTCGACCTGACGGTCGCGCCGGGCGACGTCGTGGGCGTCGTCGGTGCCAACGGTGCCGGCAAGTCGACGCTGCTGGCCCTCCTCGCAGGTGCGGCGACGCCGCTGGCGGGCACGGTGTCGTACGCGCCGTCAGACGCCTTCGTCGGCTGGCTCCCCCAGGAGCACGACCGGGTGCCCGGCGAGACCGTGGCCGGCTACCTCGGGCGCCGTACCGGGGCGACCGAGGCCACGGCCACCATGGAGCGGGAGGCGGCCGCCCTCGGTGCGGGCGAGCCCGGGGCGGAGGACTCCTACGCCGTCGCGTTCGACCGGTGGCTGGCCAGCGGGGCGCCCGACCTGGAGGACCGGATCGGGCCGATGCTCGCCGAGCTGGGTCTCGACGTCGGCCCGGACGCGCTGATGACCTCGCTCTCCGGCGGGCAGGCCGCCCGCGCCGCCCTCGCCGCGCTCCTGCTCAGCCGGTTCGACGTCGTGCTGCTGGACGAGCCGACCAACGACCTGGACCTCGACGGCCTCGCGCGGCTGGAGGGGTTCGTGACCGGGCTCCGCGGCGGCGTCGTGCTGGTCTCGCACGACCGCGAGTTCCTCGCCCGGTGCGTCACCCGGGTCGTCGAGCTGGACCTCGCCCAGTCCTCGGTCACCGTCTACGACGGTGGCCACGAGGCGTTCCTGGAGGAGCGGGCGGTGAACCGCCGCCACGCGCGCGAGGCCTACGAGCAGTACGCCGAGACCCGCGCCGACCTGGTGGCGCGGGCCCGCACGCAGCGCGAGTGGAGCTCCCAGGGCGTCCGCAACGCGATGCGGAAGAACCCGGACAACGACAAGATCCGGCGGCGGGCGGCGACCGAGTCGTCGGAGAAGCAGGCCCAGAAGGTGCGCCAGATGGAGTCGCGGATCGCCCGGCTCGAGGAGGTCGAGGAGCCGCGCAAGGAGTGGGCGCTGCAGTTCTCGGTCGCCACGGCTCCGCGCTCGAGCTCGGTGGTCGCCACCCTCAACCAGGCGACCGTGCGCCGAGGGGACTTCCGCCTCGGCCCGGTCTCGCTGCAGGTGGCCGCGGGCGACCGGATCGGCATCACCGGCCCGAACGGTGCGGGCAAGACCACCCTGCTCGACCTGCTGCTGGGCCGGGTGGCGCCCGACGCCGGCTCGGCGTCGCTCGGGGCCTCCGTCGCCGTCGGCGTCATCGACCAGGCCCGCACCGGGCTGGACGAGGCGCTGGCGCTGGGCCGCGCCTTCGAGGCCGTCGTCCCCGAGCTGACCCAAGCCGAGGTGCGCACCCTGCTCGCCAAGTTCGGGCTCAAGGCCGACCAGGTCGCCGCCGAGGTGCAGCGGCTCTCGCCGGGCGAGCGCACCCGCGCGGCCATGGCGCTCCTCCAGGCCCGGGGCGTGAACCTCCTGGTGCTCGACGAGCCCACCAACCACCTCGACCTGCCGGCGATCGAGCAGCTCGAGCAGGCCCTCGACCGGTATCAGGGCGCGCTGCTGCTGGTGTCCCACGACCGCAGGCTCCTGGACAACGTCCGCCTCGACCGGCGCTGGCGGGTCGCCGGAGGCCTCGTCGACGACGCCGGGTGAGGTGCCTCAGCGTCGACCGATGACCTCCGCCTCGGGCGGCACAGGGTTTGGCCGGTCGAGGAACGGGTGGAGCCCCGCGAGCGGACCGCGGACACGCACCAGCCCGGGGGTGACCGTCGCGAGGCAGGCGAGTGTCGTCGCGACCACGAAGCACCCCACCGGCCCGTGGGCCTCGCCGGCGACGCCGCTGATCGACGTCCCGGTGGCGGCGCCCACCAGGGCTGCCGTCTGCAGCCAGCCGAAGGCCTCCGCCGCCGCCAGCTGGTCCACGACGTTGGAGACCATGTAGTAGACCGCCGCCAGGGCCGGCGCGAAGCCCAGACCCGAGACGAAGAGCGCCACGAGCATCGCCGGCGCCGGTACGGGCGCCCCTGCCGCTGCGGTGCCGACGGCGACGAGCAGCAGGGCGGCGGTGAGGGTGCGCAGGTCGAAGCGACGGTGGCCCCACGCCAGCCCGCCGATCAGGGAGGCCGCGCTCGGCACGGCGATGACGGCCCCCGCCATCAGGGGGTCGTGCTCGTACCTGGCGACGATCCCGACCTCCAGGGCGGTGAAGGAAGCCATCAGGCCGGCGCTCGTCGCCATGGCGACGAAGACCGAGCGGTGGCCGAGGACCCGCCCGAAGCGCCCCCTGGTGCCCGTTGCGACGCGACGTCCGAGCGCGGGGGACGAGGCGAACCACAGCGTGCCGACTAGCGTCACGGCGGCGGCGGCGACCAGCGCCAGCGAGGTCGAGCCCGAGGCGGCGAGCACCGTGGCGAGCAGTGGACCGATGATCCAGATCAGCTCCTGGGCGGTGGTGTCGAGGGCGAAGAGCGCGCGCACCCCGTCGGCCGAGGTCAGGCTGGGGTACAGCGCCCGCACGGCCGGCATGATGGGCGGCACGGTCGCCCCGACGACGGCCGCGAGCACGCAGAGCAGCCACAGGACGTCGCCCGCCCAGGCGAGCGCCAGCAAGGCCACTGCGTGGGCCGACCCGAACGTCGCGACGACCGCCCGGGCGTCGAGCCGTCCCAGCAGGCGACCGCTCACCGGCATCGCGACCGCCTCGGCGAGGGTCATGCAGGCGACCACCAGGCCGGCCCTGGCGAAGGAGCCGGACAGTGCTTGGACGTGCAGCAGCGTGGCGAGGGAGAGCATGCCGAGCGGCAGCCGCGCGACGAGCTGCGAGGCCGTGACCCGGAGCACGCCGGGGGTGCGCAGCGCCGCGAGGTAGGAGTTCATCTGGAGTGCCTGTGGTCTGGTTGCCGGCTGGCCTGCGCGGCGCGGTGTCGACGCGCGTCCGGTGGCGTCACGTGCACATTAACAGACCGTCTGGACGGTTCGTAATTCGCCGGTATGCTCCTGCGGTGACCACCGCCCGGGAACGCCCGACCGAGGACGAGCCACCGCGACGGCGGGACCCCGTCCGCACTCGCGAGGCGCTGCTCTCCGGGGCCATCCGCGCGGTGATCCAGCACGGTGCGGGGGTCAGCCTCGAGGTCATCGCTCGTGAGGCCGGCGTGTCGAAGGGTGGGCTGCTGCACCACTACGGCAGCAAGAACGAGCTGTACGTCGCCGTCGCCGAGCAGCAGCTGGCCGAGTTCCGGGCCGCCGTCGAGGCGGCCGTCGACCCCGGCGACCGGGCGCCCGGGCGGCTCGTCCGCGCGTACGTGCGCGTCTCGCTGCACCAGCTCGAGGCCGCGCGGGTCAGGGACGAGGCCACCTTGATGGCTGCGCTCGCCACCATCCCCGAGGTGGTCACCCGCGCCCGTGCCGACGGCGAGTCGTGGCGCGCCGCGTTCGCGGAGGACGGCCTGGACCCCGTGCGCACCTCCGTCATCACCCGGGCCGCGGACGGGGCCGCCGCTGCCGCGCTCTTCGAGGGCCAGCACGACCAGGGCGAGATCGACCGGCTCCGCGACGTGCTGCTCGAGCTGAGCCGAGAGGCCGGCCCGCTCATGGGCTGATCGAGGGGTCGCGCGGTCACAGGAAGCGCACAGCCGCCACCGGGGCGGTGCCGATCTGCGGCGGCCACCCTCGGCCTCGTCGATGTACCCACACCCAGAGACGAGACCCCGATGAAGCTCCGCACGACCATGGCCGCCTTCGCGCTCGCCGCCCTCCTGCCCACCACCGTCGTCGCCTGTGGTGCCGACGACGCCACCACGCTGACCACGTCCTCCTCCTCGGCCACCGGCTCCACCGGGACGACCGGGACGGCGGGCGAGCCGCCCGCCGGCGGGCCCGGCGGCGAGGGTGGGCCCGGAGGGGTCGACCCGTCGTCGGTCACCACCGAGGAGGAGCTGGTCGCGCTGATCCAGTCGGCGTACGGCGAGGCGCAGCTCGGCCTGCACCGCGGGCACCAGCCGGTCCAGGACGTGCTGGACGAAGTGCTGACCATCAGCCACGACGAGCTCCACGTCCGCATGGAGGAGCAGGGCCAGAACCTGGCCACCGTCGCCGAGGACATCGGCGTCGACCCGCAGGCCCTCGTCGACGCGCTGGTCGAGTCCTGGAGCCCGGCCATCGACGACCTGCTCGAGGCGGGCACGATCACCGAGGAGGAGGCCGACGGCTACCGCGAGGCGCTCGAGGAGGCGTTCACGTTCAAGGTGACCTGGGACGGCTCCGAGGAGACGCCCACCTTCTCCGGCCTCGAGGCCTGATCGCCGCCGGACGGTGACGGTCGAGCAGGGAGGATCGAGACGATGAGCAACCGGTACGTCCGCGGCGCGCTGGCGGCCGTCGCGGTGACGGTCGGTGCGACGGTCACCGCGCTGGTGCCGACCGCGGCGCAGGCGCACAGCCTGGAGAGCAGCACCATCTCCACCCACGTCTCCGCGACCGGGGTCGACGCCACGATCAGCATCGCGCTGGACACGCTGGACGAGGCGCTCGGCGGCGAGCCCCTGGCCAGCGGGGACGTCGAGGCGTGGGCGGAGCGGGTGACCGCCTACCTCGACGACCACCTGACCGTCACCGGCGCCGACGGCGCCGAGTGGCAGGAGACCTTCGGGGCGGTGGCCCGCGAGAGCGTCGAGGGCATCGACTCCGTCTCCGTCGACGTCGCCTTCGACACCGGCGGGTCGGGCACCTCGGTGTTCGAGATCGCCTACGACGCCGTCATCGACGCCGTGCCGGGCCACGAGGCGGTGGTGGTGCTCACCGACGCGGCCGGCGACGTCTCGACCGCCGGGGTCCTGACCTCCTCCACCGACGCACTCGCCGTGTCGACCGGTGCCGACGCCGGCGCGGCCGCGGCCAGCGCGCTCGACATGGTGGGCCACGGCTTCCACCACGTCCTGGCCGGCGCCGACCACCTGCTGTTCCTCGTCGTGCTGCTGCTGACCGCGCCGGTCGTGGTGGTCGCGGGCCGGTGGCGGCGGCGTACGGCGCTCGCGCCGACCGCCCGCGACGTCCTGGCCGTGGTCACCTCGTTCACGGTCGGCCACTCGCTGACCCTGGTCGGGTCGGCGCTCGGCTGGGTGCACCTGCCGAGCCGGCTCGTCGAGGTGCTGGTCGGCGCCTCGGTCGGCGTGGCCGCCGTGCACGCGGTCCGCCCGCTGGTGCGGCGGGGCGAGGCGCTCATCGCCGGCGTCTTCGGCCTGGTCCACGGGCTGGCGTTCGCCGGCATCCTGACCGACCTCGGCCTGGAGGGGTCGACCACGGTGCTCACGCTGCTGGCGTTCAACGTCGGCGTGGAGCTCGCCCAGCTGGCGGCGACCGCTGCGGTCTTCCCCTCGCTCTACCTGCTCGCCCGCACCCGCGCGTACCCGGCCGTGCGGGTCGCCGGTGCCGTGGTCGCCCTGGCCGCCGCCGTCGGGTGGGTCGTCGACCGCCTCGGGCTCCGCGCCAACCCGCTCGGCGCGCTCGAGGACGCCGCCATCGCCCATCCCGGGGCGGTGGTCGGCGGCCTCGCGCTGCTGGCGCTCACGGCCTGGCTCGTCGACCGCCGCCCGCCGCGCTCGGGACTAGGCCGAGCCGCCCTGCGGTGAGGTGTTGTCGGTGCCGCCGAGCTCCGCGAGGAACCGGTGGCAGCGCTGCGCGCGCTGGGAGTCCTGCTCCATCACCTCGCGGAAGAAGTCCGCGATCTCCTGCTTCCCGGCGTTCTCGGCGTCCCTGACGTACTGGCCGTAGTCGTGGCCGGCCTTCAGGGCGTGGTACTGGACGGAGATGAGGTCGTAGGTGACGTCGTCGAATCCGGTCTCTCCGGTGGCCATGGTTCCTCCTCGGACGGGTCGGAAGGGCCGTGTCGCATCCAGTGGCCCGGCGGACAACGACGGGTACCCGTCGACCCGAGCGCGCATCCCTCGGGGCCGGCCACGACGTGGACGCCGCGGTCAGTCCGAGGGCCCGGTCGAGCCCGGCCCACCGGGCGGCGGCACGAGCGTCGTCAGCGCCAGCGACAACGCGAGTCGGTCCTCGGCCGAGCCCAGGTCCAGCTCCAGCCTGGTGGCCAACCGGGCGATCCGGGCCCGCAAGGTCTCTCGATGGACCCCGGCGGCCTGGGCGGCCGGCTCCCACCGGCCGTGCTCCTGCAGCCATGCCGCGGCGCTCGCCAGCAGCAGGTCCCGGTCCGGGGCGTCGTCCAGCGGGGCGAGGAGGTCCGTGGCGAAGCTCCGCGCCGGCGACGAGGACAGGACCACCTCGAGCCGTGAGCGGGCGGAGTCCTCGAAGCGTGCCAGGTGTCCGTCCCCCGGAGCCAGGTCCGCTGCGGCGATCGCCTCGCGCACCGCCCGCTGGGTCGTCTCCCACGACTGGGCGCTGGAGACGCCGGCGCGCACCCGGCCACCCGCGAGCAGGCCGGGCACGCGCGCACTGGCGAACTCCGCGGAGCCCAGCACGACGGAGCATGCCGCGGCCACCTGTCCGGCAGGGACGTGCCAGGCGCCCAGGGCCCGGCACTGCATGGCCGTCGACTCGCGGTCCGGTCCCGTGAACGCGATCGCCACCAGCGGGTCCGGCAGCGAGATGTCGGCGACGTCGCAGATGCGCTGAGCGGTGGTCCTCTCGCCGGACATGAGGAGCTCGACCACCACCGAGCCGACGGCGGTGTCGACCGTCGGCAGGAGCACCGTCAACAGTGCGGCCCCGGTGCCCACCAGGCCGGCGAGGCTGAGGGACGTCACGGAGCTGGAGCTGCCGACGACGCACAGCGTGCCCACGCGGTGCTGGTGGGAACCCATGGGGACCAGGTAGACCGCTTCACCGTCCACCTCGCTGAGCATGCTGCGCTGACGCCGCGTCTCCGCGGCGCGAGCCAGCTCCGGGAGGCGGCGCTCGGTGGGCAGCCCCACCGCCGGCCCGGCGGCCATGCTCGACCGGTGCGCCGCGTCGAGCACGACGACGCTGGTGCGCAGCTCGGCGGCCAGCGTCTCGATCACCCCGACGCTGCCGCGGACGGCGGCCCGGGCGAGCTTCTGCTGGCCGCGGATGACGTTCGCCTCGTCGCGCCGCGCCTCGGCGGCGAGCAGCTCGGCCACCCGGCGGTGGAGGGCGACGAACGGTGTGCGGCGTGGGACCTCGACGAGCGTGAGCCGATGACGCCGCGCGGCTCGGAGCATCTCCTCCGGGACCAGCTCGAACCAGGGGTCGAGCCCGAATCCCACCGCCAGGGCGCCGGTGCCCCGGACCCGCTCGGCCCACGCGTCCGCCGCTCCGGTCGGGTCGTCGGCCGCGGTGAGCCACATCCCGCTCGTGAGGAGGAGCTCGGCGCCCCCGAGCCACGGGGTGGGGTCGGGGAGCTCGGAGACGGCCACCCGCGCGATCTCCTGGTCCAGCCCCTCGTGTCCGACGCGCACGACGAGGCCGAGGCCGGCATCGGCCACGAGGCTCCTGAGCGTGATCGGCATGGGGCGGTGGGGGTCAGCCCTGCGGCGTGATGAGTGGAGCCGCCATGACGTCGGGTCGCCGGCGGAGCAGCTGCGGCTTGGACTCGCAGATCTCGCCGAGCTCGTCGGGTGCTCGGGTCGGGCAGCGCAGCACCTCCCACCCGGACCGCTGGGAGACCGCCTCGACGCGCGGGGCCCGGATGTGGTCGGGACTGAAGATGCCGCTCGGGACCCGCGGTGGGGAGTCGTCGCGCTGGGCGTTCGCGAAGCCGATCCACAGGTGCGACTCACCGGCGCGCAGGCGCACGGGGTGCGCGAAGTGGGGGTCGGGGCCGCTCAGCGCGTCGGGCAGCGGGACGCTCGTGCCGGCGAACGCGACGGGCAGTGGCCAGGTCACGGCCGCGGGCACGGCCAGGACGTCGGTGTCACGCAGCGCCAGGACATGCGCCGGCTCCCACGGCTCCAGCTCCTCGCCGGAGAGCAGCCCGAGTCGGCCCCAGGGCCTCGTCATGGGCACGCCGGGCCCCGCACCGGGCGTCGCCCACCCGGCGTGGGCGCCGAGGTGCGTGGCCCGGTGGGTGGCGACGTCGCCCGCAGGGTCGACGGCGACGACGGTGTGGTGCAGCGCGTCGGTGCCGCTCGGCTCCACCAGCGACGTGACCACCTCGCACTCGTGCCGCCGCGCGAGCGACGCGAGCCGCTCCAGCGCCGAGGTCCACGCCCGTGCCGCGTCCTGCGCCCGTCCGGGGTCCGCCGGGGCCCCGCCGCACAGGTGGAACGCCGGCAGCACGGCGACGTCCAGGCCGCTCGGCGGTGGCGGGACGTCGTCCGGGGCGGCGGTCAGCACCCCCACCGAGAGGTGCTGCTGCGTGGGAGGGGTGCCGAACAGGTTCTCCGCGGCTCGCCGGGGCCACCGCTTGCTCACGGCGAGCTGCCGGTACTGCGCCGGCCGGCGGGAGGCCAGGAGGTCGGCCCGCGCGGTGGCGGCGCGATCGAGGTCCAGCCGCGCGGTCACGTGCCCCGCGCCGCTGTCGATCGTGGCGGTGGGTCGTCCCTGGTGGTCGAGGATGCAGCTGCCTCCGCTGAACTGGACACCCAGCTCGTCCCCGGCCATGTCGGCGGCGACCACGGGCAGCGCGTTCTCCCAGGCACGCATCCGCCAGGTCGCGCTGGGCGCCGGTTCGTCGACCCACGCGGTCGGCACCGCCAGCCAGTCCGCGCCGGCGACCGCGGCGTACCGCGGTGGCTCCGGGTAGTCGACGTCGGCACAGATGGCCGGCACGACGCGACCCGCGGGCGTCGACCACACCGGCGGCGGCTCGTTGCCGTCCACGGCCCAGAACGGGTCGGCCAGGAAGGGGTGGATCTTGCGGTACGCGCCCTGGCAGCCGTCGGGGCTCACCAGCACGCAGGTGTTGTGCAGCGTCCCGAGGACCGGGTCGAGCTCCGGCATGCCCACCACGAACCAGGCGCCGGTCAGGCGGGCGAGCCTCGTCAGGCGCTCCACCGAGGGGCCGTCGAGGGGCTCGGCGAGGGCCCGTACCTCCTCGGGGTCGGGCCAGCAGTAGCCGGTGACGGCCATCTCGGGGGCGACGACCACCACGGCGCCGTCGCGTGCGGCGGCGGCGCCGTGGTGCTCGATGGCTTGGAGGTTGGCCTCCTTGTCGGCCCGCGTCGCGACGAGCTGGATCGCGCCGACGACGGGCTGACGGGTCACGGTTCCTCCTCGGTCGGTCAGTCGAACACGATCACGCTACGCGTGCGCTCGCCGGCCCGCATGGCGTCGAAGGCGTCGTTCACCTCGGCCAGGGCGATCCGGTCGGAGATGAGCGCGTCGAGCGGGAGCCGACCGGCCAGGTAGAGCTGGGCCAGCTTGGGGAAGTCGACGCTGGGGACGGCGCCGCCGTAGTTCGAGCCGATGAGGGTCTTCCCCGACTCGGCGAGCTCGAGGACGTCGATCGACGCCTTCTCGCCCTCGGCCGGCAACCCCACGAGCACGCCCGTGCCGGCGGTGGCCAGCAGGCCCGGGACCTGCTCGATCGTCTGGGGTCGGCCGATCACCTCGAAGGCGAAGTCGGCACCGCCGCCGGTGATCTCCACGACCTGTGCCGCCACGTCGGAGTCGGCCCGGACCGTGTGGGTGGCGCCGAAGGACCGGGCGGAGGCGAGCTTCGCGTCGCTCGTGTCGACGGCGATGATCGGGTCGGCACCGGCCAGGGCCAGGCCCATGACGACGGCCAGCCCCACCCCACCGCAGCCGATGACCACCGAGGAGGAGCCGGACGGCACGCGGGCGTTGTTGACCACCGCGCCCACGCCGGTCGCGATCGAGCAGCCGATCAGGCTGGCGACGTCGAAGGGCACCTCCTTCGGGATCCGGACGGCGGCCGACTCCGGCACCACGGAGTACTCGCTCATGGTGCCGGCCGCGAGGTACGGGTAGAGGGTCGTGCCGTCCTCGTCGGTGAGCCGGGTCGTGCCGTCGGGGAGCAGGCACTCACCCGAGCGGGTCCCGGTGCAGGCCCACGCCTTGCCCTGGGCACACGCGCGGCAGCGGCGGCAGGGGTAGCACCAGGAGAGCACGACGTGGTCGCCCACGGCGACGTCCTGCACGCCGGCGCCCACCGCCTCGACCACTCCGGCCCCCTCGTGCCCCATCACGGTGGGGGAGGGCAGCTGCCACTCGCCGTCGAGGACGTGCCGGTCGGAGCCGCAGACCCCGGAGGCGCCCATGCGGACGAGCACCTCGCCCGGTCCCGGGTCGGCCACCCGGATGGTGCGGACGTCCAGGCGGTCGCCGCTCCCGTCGTGGACGGCGGCCAGGGCGGTGCGCGTCATCGGGTCTCCTCCGGTCCGGCGGTCGTGCTCGCGATCGGGGCGGACGCATCGGTCGGTGCGTCGTAGCCGCCGTGGCCGCGGGGCTTGTTGAGCAGGGCGGTGAGTGCCAGGTGGGCCAGGCCGGCCACCACCACGGCGGGGACGGACGCCGTGAGCCAGTTGAACAGCGGCCGGGTGTCGAGCGTCTGCGGGTTGTAGAGAGCGATGTACGCCGCCGCGCCGAGCGCGGTCGAGACGATCCCGGCGATGTTGAAGCCGCCGGTGAAGTGGTACGGGCTCGCCGACCCGTGGGCGTAGAGGCCGCGCAGGTCGAGGCGCTGGCGCCGCAGCACGAAGTAGTCCGCGATCACCGTGCCGCAGATCGCGGCGAGGAACGCGCCCGTCCACGTGACGAAGAGCAGGAACTGGTCGTAGAGCAGGCCCGGGAAGAACGCGAGGATCGCCGGGAGGACGAAGAACGCGCCGGTGAGCACCTCCCAGCGCACGCCGTTGAGCAGGTTGCCGCCGGCCTGGCGCAGCGCCAGGCAGGTCGAATAGACGATCGATGCCAGGCTGGTCAGGTTGGCGAAGGCGACGAACACCAGGGCCGCGATGCCGAGCCAGACCCCGCCCAGCGGGATCATCCACACCGTGGGGTCGGAGTCGCCCAGGGTCAGGGCCGCCGCCATGCCGACCACCTGCGCGACGATCGTGGCGCCGAAGAGGCCGATGAACGCGGGCCAGAGCGCGGCGCGCGGGGTCGTCGTCAGGCGTGCGAGGCTGCCCATCACCGGCCACCACGAGAAGCCGACGCCGAGGTTGAACTCCACCGCCAGGGCGAAGTTGAGCGACTCGTCCTCGAACGGCGCGAGCGGTGCGGCGTCCATCAGCTGCGCCCAGCTGGTCTCGGTGAAGAGGAGCACGAGCATGCCGACGGTGAGGATCGCCAGGCCGGGGGCGACGATCCGGTTCAGGAACCGGATGGTGAGCGGGCCCTTGGCGAGGATGAACCAGGCGCCCGCGATGGCGACCAGCGCGAACAGCGTCACCAGCAGGTCGTTGGGGCCGATGTCGGTGCCGAAGCTCTCGTTCGAGACCTGGCTGACGGCGCGTCCGAACATCACGCTGAGCAGCGACGACCAGCCCATCTCGGTGAAGAGCACGATCGTGAAGACCATGACGGCCACGCCGCCGAAGCCGAAGGCGCTGCGGAGCAGCGTGTACTGCTCGACGCCGTACCGCTGGCTGGAGACCACGCTCGCCAGCAGCATGACGCCGGCGCCGATCGCGTTGCCGATCAGCATGGCGAGCAGGCCGTCGGTGAAGCCGACCAGGGAGGCGGTGGCACCGCCGACCAGGAAGGCCCAGGTGGCGATGGCGAGCCCGATGTTGACCCAGGTGAAGTCGGCGAAGTTCCACACCCGCTCCTCGCGGGTCACCGGCAGCGAGCCGAAGGTCGCTTCCCGCGAGACGTCCTCGTGCCCGGCCATCAGACGGCTCCGGCCACGACGCCGACGAGGGCGGCGACGACGATGATCAGGACGAAGGCCAGGAGGTCAGCGCGAGGAAGGGGCCTGGAGTGCCCGGCGCTGGTTTCCTGGTCGATGACGGCGAGCCGTCGTTGCAGCTCCTCCTGCACGGCGCGGTCGTTCGCGTCCATGTGTCCTCCCGGCATTCGTGGGGCAGGCGGTGTGGTCTCCGCCTCGTTCCGACGAGGCTAGGGGTGCTCCAGCGGCCATGGGGCACTGCAATGACGCCACTTTGCCCACCGCGCTGGCGTCTCTGCCGCGCCTCGCCTGGTCGTCGGCGCTGATGCCGGGTCGAGGAACCTCTCAGCGGCTGCCGCTCCACGGCGCTGGCGAGAGCGCCCAGACGATCTCCGCAGGCCGCGAGCGGCTCGGGTTCTCCCAGGTGTGCGGCTCGCCGCCACGCATCGTGAGCGCGTCGCCGGCGGCGAGCCGCTCGCGGCGGTCGGCAAAGACGATGTCGACGGTGCCCTTGAGGACGTAGACCACCTCGACGTCGCAGTTGATCGTGTAGAGGTCCGACCCGCCGGTGGCCCCGGGCTCGGCGCTCGTGTGCACCAGCTGCACGCGGGCCTGGCCGCGCGGGGTCATCAGCCGTTCGTCCACCCCCGTGCCGCCCAGGTTGATCGCCGGTGCGGAGTCGTGGCGCACGACGGCGACGTCAGGGGCGTCGAAGAGCGAGCCGGGGTTGATGCTCATCACCTCGCACAGGGTGATCAGCGAGGCGACGCTCAAGGAGGTCTCGTCCCGCTCGACCCTGCTGAGGAAGCCCTTGGTGAGCCCGGCCGCGGAGGCGAGCTGGTCGAGGGTGTACCCGTGCGCCTTGCGGGCGGCGCGCAGCCGTGCCCCGAGCCGGGCGCCGTCGGGCGTCGGGGAGACGGGAACAGGTCGCATCGGTCTCCTTCGCGGTACGCCGTGGCGGCGCCGCTAGGGTGCCACCTCCATGGCGACCGCCCGCACCGGGGCGCCGTCGGCGGCCTCGAGGGCGAGCGGCAGGCACGAGACGACCGGGTCGGCCCAGTCGACGGCGGCGAGGTTGCGGAAGTTCTCCCCGATCACCCCGTGCGCCTCGGCGATGAGGTGGTGCACGGGGAAGCCGACGCCGGGGTGGTCCCCGTCCGGCGTCTCGTCGATGTTGATCGCGTCGATGCAGAACGTCCGCACGCCGAGGTCCAGCATCCGTCGGGCGGCGTCCGCGTCGAGGTAGGGGTGGGCGAAGTACTCCGGCGTGCCGTACCGCGTCGACCAGTCGGTGCGCAGCAGCACGATGGTGCCCTCGGTCAGGCGCTCGGCGTACGGCGCCACGTGTGTCCAGCGGATCGGCGTCCGCGGCGCCAGGCCGGAGGCGTCGACGACCACGGCCGGCCCGAAGAACCGCTCGAGCGGCAGCTCGTCGATCCGCGGCATCGCCTCGTCGAAGTGGTACGGCGCGTCCACGTGGGTGCCGGTCTGCGAGCCCATCGCCACGCTGAGCAGGTTGAAGCCGTCGCGCTCGATGGTGCTGTGCACCGCCAGCCGCGGCTCGGGGTCGCCGGGGTAGACGACGGTCCCCGCGCCGACCGGATGGGACAGATCGACGAACCGGATGGCTCTCATGGGCAACAACTATTGCATGAGACGAAACTCGCGGCTACCGTCCTCGCAGCGTCCGCCGCCCCGGGGGACGGTCGAGAGGGAGCGGCAGGACGACATGGAGCAGCAGTACGACGTGGGCCGCGGCGGTACGCCGGCCATCGCACGGCCGCGCATCACCGAGGTCGAGCAGCACGGCATCGACACCATCCCGGCGCACCACCGGCACTCGCGTCCGCTGGACCTCTTCCGGATCCAGTTCGGCGGCGCGAACACCTTCGCCACCGTCATCCTCGGCACCTTCCCGATCCTGCTCGGGCTCTCGCTGTGGGAGGCCCTGGCCGCGACCCTCCTCGGTGTCGTCGTCGGCGCCCTCTTCCTCATGCCGATGGGTCTCTTCGGTCCGCTGACCGGCACCAACAACGCGGTCAGCTCCGGTGCGCACTTCGGCGTCCGCGGCCGGATCGTCGGGTCCTTCCTCTCGCTGCTGACCGCGCTGGCGTTCTACTCCATCTCGGTGTGGGTCAGCGGCGACGCCGTCGTCGGGGCCCTGGTCCGGCTCACCGGCATCGAGGACTCCGACCTCCTGCGCGGGATCGTCTACGCCGTCCTGGGCGCCATCGTGATCGTCGTCGTCATCTACGGCTACGCCTTCATGCTGCTCGTCAACAAGATCGTGGTCTTCGGCAACACGATCCTCATCGCGCTGGGCGCGGTCGCGTACAGCGGGCAGGTCGACCTCGGCTACGACCCGGGCCCCGACGCCTATGCCCTCGGCTCGTTCTGGCCGACGTTCGTGCTCTCCGCCCTCATCGTGATGGGCAACCCGATCTCCTTCGGCGCCTTCCTCGGTGACTGGTCGCGCTACATCCCCGCCGAGACCTCGCCGAAGCGCCTGCTCGGCGCCACCTTCAGCGCCCAGCTGATGACCCTGGTGCCGTTCTCGTTCGGCGTCATCACCGCGACCCTGGTCTCCGGCGAGGCCGACTACATCGTCGCCCTCATCAACGCCTCTCCGGCCTGGTACGCCGCGCTGCTGATCGTCGTCGCGTTCCTCGGCGGGCTCTCCACCGGGATCACCTCGCTCTACGGGACCGGGCTGGACTTCTCCTCGGTCTTCCCCCGGCTCTCCCGCGTGCAGGCGTCGCTCTCGATCGGTGCGCTGGCGTTCGTCTTCATCCTGGTCGGCCGCCTGGCCTTCGACCTGATCGCCAGCGTCAACGCCTTCATCGGGGCGATCGTCATCTGCACCACGCCCTGGATGGTGATCATGACGATCGGCTACGTCGTGCGCCGTGGGCACTACCGCGAGCTCGACCTCCAGGTCTTCAACCAGGGGCGCACCGGCGGGGCGTACTGGTTCGCCTCGGGCGTCAACTGGCGCGGCATGGCCGCCTGGATCCCCGCCGCGGTGCTGGGCCTGCTCTTCGCCAACTACCCGCCGTTGATCCAGGGCCCGTTCCGCAACGTCGCCGGCGGGGTCGACCTCAGCCTGCTCGTCGCGATCGGCGTCGCGGCCGTGGCCTACCTCGTGCTCATCAAGGTCTTCCCGGAGCCGCGGTACGTCTTCGGCCCGGACGGCCCGCGAGGCGTCCCGGCGAGCGACTCCCCGATGCCGGAGGTGGTCGACGACCACGGCGCCTCCGCGCACCGCCAGCGCCACCGGGCGCCGGCCGTCGGCGAGTGAGCGCCCTCGAGATCATGGCCTGAGCCACCCGGCACCCGTTCTCCGTCCGTCCCGCCGCGACCCGGCGGGACGGACGGGCACCACCAGAGGAAGGACCACCCCCGTGTCCACGCCACCCCGCATCACCACCGGCGGCCGTCTCGGCCAGGTCGACGCCACGCAGGTGCCGCGCTTCGCCGGGCCCGCGACCTTCGCGCGGCTGCCCCGCATCGACGAGGTCTCCGACGTCGACGTCGCGGTCGTCGGCGTGCCGTTCGATGCCGGCGTCTCCTACCGGCCGGGTGCCCGGTTCGGACCGGCGCACGTGCGGGAGTCCTCCCGCCTGCTGCGCCCCTACAACCCGGCCGTGGACGTCGAGCCGTTCGCGCGCCAGCAGGTCGTCGACGCGGGCGACCTCGCGGTCAACCCCTTCGACATCGACGCCGCCATCGGCCAGGTCGAGGCGGGCGCCCGGGCGCTGCTCGAGCGCGCCGGCCGGATCGTCACGATCGGTGGGGACCACACGATCGCGCTGCCGATCCTGCGTGCGGTCGCGGCGCAGCACGGCCCCGTCGCCGTGGTGCACTTCGACGCCCACCTCGACACGTGGGACACCTACTTCGGCGCGGCCCACACCCACGGCACGCCGTTCCGCCGCGCCTCGGAGGAGGGCCTGCTGGACCGCAGCGGCTGCCTCCACGTCGGCACCCGCGGACCGCTCTACTCCACCCAGGACCTCGTCGACGACCGGGAGCTCGGCTTCCAGGTCGTGCCCAGCGTCGAGATGGACGACCTGGGAGTCCGCGGCGTCGTCGAGCGGATCCGCGAGCGGGTGGGGGAGCGCCCGGTCTACCTCTCGGTCGACATCGACGTCCTGGACCCCGCGTTCGCGCCGGGCACGGGCACGCCGGAGGCCGGCGGCCTGACCAGCCGGGAGCTGCTCGCGGTGCTCCGCGCGTTCGGCGGGCTCAACCTCGTCGGCGCGGACGTCGTCGAGGTCGCCCCGGCGTACGACCACGCCGAGGTGACCGGCATCGCCGCCTCGCACGTCGTCTACGAGATGCTCTGCGCGCTGGCGCCCGAGGAGCAGGCGTGAGCGCCCACGACCCCCGCAGCGACGTCCTCGCGGCCGCCGCGGCGCTGGTCGAGGCCTTCGGCCGCCACGACACCGAGGCGTACTTCGCCGCCTTCGCGCCCGACGCGACGTTCCTCTTCCACACCCACGGCGAGCCGCTGCGCTCGCGGGCCGCCTACGAGCAGCTGTGGGCGACGTGGGAGCGCGAGGACGGCTTCCGCGTGCTCTCGTGCGAGTCGACCGACCAGCACGTCCAGCTGCTCGGCGCCGACGTCGCGGTCTTCACCCACCAGGTGCGGACCACTGTCCGCGCCGGTGGCGAGGACGACACGGTCGAGGAGCGGGAGACCATCGTCCTCCACCACCGGCCGGGCGGCCGCTGGGTGGCCGTGCACGAGCACCTGTCGC
Organism: Nocardioides ureilyticus; assembly: GCF_051280745.1. NCBI lineage: Bacteria > Bacillati > Actinomycetota > Actinomycetes > Propionibacteriales > Nocardioidaceae > Nocardioides > Nocardioides ureilyticus. Next base: position 161,700 of record NZ_JBNCOG010000004.1, read on the forward strand.
CGGCACCCCCGTCCTGAGGACCCGGGTGGCTCCCCGGCTCAGGCCAGCACGCTCAACGGCAGCCCGTCGCACGGCAGGCTGACCGAGAACGACGCCCGGTCCACCGGGTCGCCGGCGAAGGTGCGGGGATCGCCCGAGAGCACCGCACGGCCGTGGTGGTTGACCAGCGTCGCCCGCGCCGCGCGGAAGGCCGAGAGCAGCTCGGACTCGAGGGTCTCGGCCAGGACGTCCGCCCCCATCACGCCGAGCAGGGTGCCGCCGCGGAGCACCGGCACCGTCGTGGTGAGCACGAACTCGTCGGTGCACACGTAGTCGATGTAAGGGCCGGTGACGTGCATCCGGCCCGTCCGTTGCGGGGTGCGGAACCACTCCTGACGGCTGTAGTCGGCCGAGCGGGCGAGGGCGGCGGAGGCCGAGATCAGCTCCTTGTCCTCGCCCTGCCACCAGGCCAGCAGGTGCGGCTCGTCGGCGAGGAAGCCCGGGGCGGCGACGAAGCCCGCCCCCAGCACCCGCGGGTCGCCGAGGAGCTCCAGGGCGAGCGGGCGGGTGGCGTCGAGCACCTGCTCCGAGGTCGGGGCGGCGTCGCCCAGGGCGGCGGCCAGCTGGTCGCCGCTCGCGGTCAGTCGGGCGCCCAGGTCGGTGAAGAACTTGGCGACAGCGGCGCTCGCGGTCGCCGCCGGATCGGAGCCGGGCATGGGGGTCACCGTACTTCGCTTCGCAGCTCGGCGAGGTCACCCAGCGCACTGCGGACCCGCGCGCGCACCGAGGCGCGAGCTGCGTCCGGGTCGCGCGCGGCGATCGCCTCGATGGTCGCCAGCTGGTGGCCGTGCACCTCACGGCGGTGCCCGGCGTCGTACAGCGGCAGCCGGACGAGCGCACCGAAGTCCGCCTCGAGCCGCATCACCTCGCGCGAGAGCCGGGCGGACTGGCTCAGCGCGGCCAACGCGAGATGGAGCTCGGTGTCGGCGTGCCGCCAGTCGCCGAGGTCGTCGGTCTCGGTCGCCGCCAGGATCAACCGGAGGTCCGCCACGTCCTCCGCGTCGGCCCGCTCGGCCGCCAGCTCGGCGCACGACGCGACCAGCGACGCGTAGTGGGTGCCGTGGTCCGCGAGATCGACCTTGGTCATGGACGCGAGGCGCCGACGGGCCTCCGTGGCGTCGTCGGCCGGGGGGCGGCGCACGAAGGAGCCGCCGCCCCGGCCGCGCGTGGTCGTGACGAGCCCCTGTGCGCGCAGGGAGACCAGGGCCTCCCTGGCGGTCACCGGGGCCACCCCGAGCATGGCGGCGAGCTCGGCCTCGCTGGGGAGGCGCTCGCCGTCGCTGAGCACGCCCGACCTGATCGCCTCCTCGAGGCGCTTCTCGACGCGCACGGCGCGGCCGGCGTCCCCGAGCGGGGCGAAGACCGCTGAGCGGGTGCGCGAGCTCAGCCGCCTGATCCCCGCCATGCCATCGCCCTCCTCCACCGGCCGCGCAAGTCTTACACGACCGTTACACAACGGTCGTAGACATCTGAACTCTGGAGTCATATGTTTTGCGCCGTAGCGCTCGTCACACCACGAAGGAGGGCGCATGGCACCCCAGGACACGACCCCGCCGGCCGTCGCGCTCAGCGGCCTCACCAAGCACTTCGGCTCCGTCCACGCGGTCGACGGCGTCGACCTCGAGATCGCCGACGGCGAGTTCTTCTCCATGCTCGGCCCGTCCGGGTCGGGGAAGACGACGGTCCTGCGCCTCATCGCCGGGTTCGAGCAGCCGACGAGCGGCTCCATCGTGCTCGGCGGCGAGGACGTCACCGGCACCGCGCCGTTCGAGCGGGAGGTCAACACCGTCTTCCAGGACTATGCGCTCTTCCCGCACATGAGCATCCTCGACAACGTCGCCTACGGGCTGCGCGTGCGCGGCGTCGGACGCAAGGAGCGGCACGCCCAGGCCCGCGAGGTCCTCGCCACCGTGCGCCTCGACCACGTGGCCGACCGGCGTCCGACCCAGCTCTCTGGCGGGCAGCGCCAGCGCGTTGCGCTCGCCCGCGCGATCGTCGTGCGCCCCAAGGTGCTGCTCCTCGACGAGCCGCTCGGCGCCCTCGACCTCAAGCTGCGCGAGCAGATGCAGGTGGAGCTCAAGGGCCTGCAGCGCGAGCTCGGGATCACCTTCGTCTTCGTCACCCACGACCAGGAGGAGGCGCTCACCCTGAGCGACCGGGTGGCGGTCTTCAACGAGGGGCGGATCGTGCAGCTCGGCACGCCACGGGAGATCTACGAGTCGCCCCGGTCCGAGTACGTCGCGACCTTCGTGGGGACGTCGAACATCCTCGACGAGGCAGCCGCGGGCGCCCTCATGGGCCGCTTCGCCCGGTTCGCGCTCCGCCCGGAGAAGGTGGCCCTCGCCGGCCCCGTGCCCGACGGCGCCGTGACGGCGCCGGGCGTGGTGGTCGAGACCATCTACCTCGGCACCGGCCGCCGGGTGGTCGTCGACCTCGACGCCGGTCCGCGCCTGGCCGCGCTCGAGTCCAGCACCGTGCAGGTCGAGGCGCAGCGCGGTGACCGGGTGACCGCCTGGTGGCGCCCCGACGACCTGGTCGCGCTGGACCCCTCGGCCCACGACTCCCGCGGCCGCCCGGTCGGCGCGCCGGCCTGAGCGCCGGCCCCCGAGCTCCGGACCCCGGAGCGCCGGCCCCCGAGCACGGGCCTGCGCGAACCCCGCACGTACCGCACGACCCCGCAGAAACCCACCCAGAGAAGGACGGAACCACGATGACCCGAAGGACCCCCGGCCGGCGCTTGAGCGCCCTGGCCCTCGCCGGACTCGTCTCCGGCACCGTGCTGACCGGCTGCGGCAGCGACGACACCACCAACACGGTCGCGGCCGAGGAGCTCGGCGAGATGGAGGGTCAGGTCTCGATCCTCGCCTGGCCCGGCTACGTCGAGGACGGCAGCAACGACCCCGAGGTCGACTGGGTCAGCTCCTTCGAGGAGGAGACCGGGTGCGAGGTGACCAGCAAGGTCTACGGCACCTCCGACGAGGCCTTCAACCTCGCCAAGACCGGTGAGTACGACGTCATCGCGGCCTCCGGCGACCTCACCCTGCGGATGATCGCCGCCGGCGAGGCGGCCGAGGTCAACACCGACCTGGTGCCGAACTACGAGAAGGTCTTCGACTTCCTCAAGGACCAGGAGTGGAACACCGTCGACGGCAAGAACTACGGCGTGCCGCACGGCTACGGCGCGAACCTGCTCATGTACAACGCCGACGTCGTGAAGCCCGAGCCGACGTCCTGGTCGGTCGTCTTCGACGAGAGCGACCAGTACCAGGGCAAGGTCACCGCCTACGACTCGCCGATCTACATCGCCGACGCGGCGATGTACCTGATGGCGACCCAGCCCGACCTCGGCATCGAGAACCCCTACGCGCTCGACGAGGAGCAGCTGGCCGCCGCGGTGGAGCTGCTCAAGGAGCAGCGCCAGAACGTCGGCGAGTACTGGTCGGACTACCTCAAGGAGGTCTCGGCCTTCAAGACCGGCGACTCCGTGGTCGGCACCACCTGGCAGGTGATCGCGAACGCGATCGGCCAGGACAACATCAAGACCACCGTCCCGGAGGAGGGCGTGACCGGGTGGAACGACACCTGGATGATCTCCTCGCAGTCGGAGAACGTGAACTGCGCCTACGCCTGGCTCAACCACATCGAGGACCCGGAGATCAACGCGCAGGCCACCGAGTACTTCGGTGAGTCGCCCAACAGCATGGAGGCCTGCGAGTTCGCCAGCGAGGGGTTCTGCGAGACCTACCACGCCGGTGACGAGGAGTACTCCAACAACATCTGGTACTGGCGCACGCCGGTCGCGGAGTGCCTCGACGGTCGTACCGACGTCGAGTGCACGGACTACTCCGACTGGACCGAGGCCTGGACCGAGATCAAGGGCTGACCTTGAGCCACGACACCTCCTCGCCGGTGGCCGCCCCTGCGGGGGCGGCC